>DATASX010000084.1 GCA_036269075.1 Sporichthyaceae bacterium | reverse complement strand
GGGCCCGCGACACGGCAGAAGATGGATGAGGCGCCCGCGGTAGCTCACCCGGCTTTGTTCAGCATCGCCCGCACCTCGGCGACTATTCGGCCCGGCGAGTTGTAGACGTCGTAGCGGCCGTACCGCAACAGCGGGAAATCGGCGATCAGCAGGCCGTTCTCGCGCCGGTTGTCGGCTGCTCGCTGTTGGGCATCTTCGTGGTAAGCACCGTCGTACTCGATCCCGAAGGGTGGCGGGTCGTAACCCAGATCGGGAACCCCGAGGAATCGACCGTTCGCGTCGTAGATCGGCTGATTGAGCAGCGGAGGTTCGGGGAGCCCCCCGTCGACGATGATCAGTCGCAAACGGGTTTCCATGGGTGACGCGGCCCCTGCTCGGGCCCGCGCGACGGCGTCGCGAACCTTGCGCACGTGTGGCCAGGAGGGGCGCTCGTCGGCGTAGCGACGCAGTCCGGCGGCGGTCACAAGGTCGTGGTGCAGGAAGCAATCGGCCCAGACGACCGCACCCGTCGGGCTGGACCGTGTCATCAGGCCGAAGCAGGTCCGCTCCGGCGTGGTGACCGCGACGCCGTCCCAGTCGTCGAGGTCCCCCTCGTCAAACACGAGGCGATGGGCCTGCACGCCGCGTTGGTCGAATCTCCTTCCGCCGGTGGGCAGGGCGATTTCCATCGGGACAAGCGTTCCTGGGGGTGGCGTCCAGATACCGAACAGCCACGCGGCTGATCGACCGACGAGGGCGGCGCCGTCCGGTGCGGCCAGCCGGAGTGCGTCCAGACGGCGTTGCGCGGTGAGCTCGACCTCCTGATGGACGAACACGTCGCGGAACAGCCGTGCCCAGCAGTGCGCGGCCAAATGATGACGGGTCATGCCGAGTTCGTAAGCGGCCTGACGATGGAACGGCCCCGTGCGCAGCGGCCAGGGGGCCTCGGGTTGGCGTGGCATCCGCCGATCCGAGCCCGGAAACGCGGGCAGCGCCACCGGCTCGCAGCCAGGTGTGGATGACGTCTAGCTGTGGACAGCCCCCGGGACCGCATCCTCTGCCGTGTCGCGCGCCCTTCCGGCGATGGGTAGGGCGCGCGACACGTCATTAGATGCAACGGGGGATGCGTCTTGGCGGCTCGGGCGGGAGCGGAGGCTCAGGACCATGCGGACGGTGGCGACGACGAGGAGTCCGGCGCCGAGCATGTGCAGGGCCACGACCAGGCGGGGCAGGCCGGTCGCGTACTGGGCCCAACCCATCAGGCCTTGCGCCAACTGGACGCCGAGTACCAGTGCGACCGCGCGCCGGATCTCGCCCGAGGTCCGGAGCCACAACACCACCGTGGCGGCCACGAGCACCGTCACGAACCAGCCGTGCGTGAGGCTCAGCACCCGTGGGTCCAGCCCGGTGCGGCGCGCCTGGGCGTCGCCGGCGTGCGGGCCGCTGCCGGTGACGATCGTGCCCAGGTACATCACCGCGCCGGTCAGGCCGAGCACCGCCAGTCCAAGTCGGCGTTCGAGCAGGCCGACCAGATGGACCGGGGGCCCGTCGCCCTCGTCGAGTCGACGGCGCAGCAACGTCGCCAGCGCTACCAGGTCCATCGAGATCAGCAGGTGGAACATCACCACCCACGGGTTCAGGTCGGTCAGCACAGTGATCCCACCGAGTACCGCCTGCGCCGGGATCCCGACGAACAGCAGCAGCGCCAGGCGGCGCACGTCGGCCCGCACCGGCCGGGCGCGGTAGGCGGCCACCATCGTCGCCACCGCGACCACGGCCAGCACGTAGGTGAGCATCCGATTGCCGAACTCGATCGCGGAGTGATACCCCAGCCGCGCGGTCGGGACGAGTGAGTTGCTCGTGCAGCGAGGCCACGTCGGGCAGCCGAGGCCCGAGTCGGTCAACCGGACCGCCCCGCCGGTCACCACGATCGCGATGTTGGTGACGATCGACGCCGTCGCGAGCCGACGCAGGGTCGGGTTCGGCGCGGGCGTCATGACGAAATGGTAGGCGGGCTTCCGAATGCTCATTCCCAGCGGAACGTCCGCGCCGCCAGGCCGGTCCCGACCACCGCCCAGGCAACCAGCACCAGCACGTCGCGCCATGGGGTCGCGCCGTGAGCCAGCGCGGCCCGCAACCCATCGGCCAACGCCGCCGTCGGGGTCGCCCGCAGCACGTGCGCCGCCCCGCCGAACCGGCTCAGCGGCACCACGATCCCGCCGCACACCAGCAGCAGCAGGTAAACCAGGTTCGCCGCGGCCAACGTCGCCTCGGCCCGCAGCGTCCCGGCCATCAGCAGCCCCAGACCGCTGAACGCCACCGTGCCGGCCAGCAGCAACAGGACGGCGATGGCAGTGCCCCGCCCGTGCGGCGACCAACCCAGCGCGAAGGCCACCGTGGCCAGGAGCGCGACCTGCAATGCCTCGACGGCCAGCACGCACAGCGTCTTGCCGAGCAGCAGCGCCCACCGCGGCAGCGGCGAGACTGCCAGCCGCTTGAGCACCCCGTAGCGGCGCTCGAACCCGGTGGCGATCGCCTGGCCGGTGAACGCCGTCGACATCACGGCCAGCGCCAGAATCCCCGGCGCGAGGAAGTCGACCCGCTCGCCGGGCCCGGTGTTCACGACGTCGACCTTCGAGAACAGCACCAGCAGCAGGGTCGGGATGATCACCGTGAGCAGCAGTTGCTCGCCGTTGCGCAGCAGCATCCGCGTCTCCAACGCCGCCTGCGCCAGCACCATGCGGCCCGGGCTCGCCCCGCCCGGCGCGGGTGTGTGGCGGCCTGGGGCCTCGATGGCGGTCACCCTGCTGGATGTTCGCTCAAGCTCCTCGCTCGTCCCTCGCTCGTCGCTGTCGCTCACGGTTCACCTCGCGCGGTCAGGTCCAGGAAGACGTCCTCCAGGCTGCGCCGCCCGGTCTCCAGGATCTCCGGCATCACGTTGCGGTCCGCGCACCAGGCGGTCACCGTCGCCAACTCGCCCGGCCCGACCCCGCCCTCGACGCGGTACAGCCCGGGCTGCGACTCACTGGCCAGACAGCCGTCCGGCAGTGCCGCGAGCAACCCGGCCAACGGCAGGTCGCGCGGCGCGCGGAAGGTCAGCACCCCCGTGTAGCCCGCGGTGAGCTCAGCGGGCGTGCCGGAGGCGACCAGCTTCCCCTGATCGACGATGTGCACCAGGTCGGACAGGGACTCGGCCTCGTCCATGAGGTGCGTGGCCAGCACGACGGTCACCCCGTCGGCCCGCAGCCGGCGGATCAGCGCCCAGGTGTCGCGGCGGGCATGCGGGTCCAGGCCGGCGGTCGGCTCGTCGAGGAAGACGAGCTCCGGCCGGCCCACGACGGCCAGCGCCAGCGCCAATGCCTGCTGCTGGCCGCCGGACAGCCGGCGATAGGTGGTGCGCCCGGTGTCAGCCAGGCCTACCTCGTGCAGCAGTTGCGTCGGATCCAGCGGGTCGGCGTGCAGCCGCGCCATGTGCCGAAGCATCTCGGCGGCGTTCGCCCCGGGGTAGACCCCGCCGCTCTGCAACATCACGCCGATGCGCGGACGCAGGTCAGCAGCTTCCCGGCGGGGGTCGCGCGCGAGCACCCGCACCGTTCCGGAGTAGGCCGTGCGCAGCCCGCAGCAAATCTCGACGGTCGTGGACTTGCCGGCCCCGTTGGGGCCGAGCAGGGCGGTGACGGTGCCGCGCGGGACCGTCAGGTCCAGGCCGTCCAAGGCGGTCCGGGGGCCGTAGCGCTTGGTCAGGCCCTGGATCTCCAGTGCCGCGCTGTGGCTTCCGTCTGGCACGGACGCAGTCTAAGGAGAGCGGCAGGGACGCTCGGAGTGGGCATCCTTAGGTAAGGCTTGCCTTACTCATCAGTCCGTGATGTAGTTCTCGATTCGCCAGATTTGGCAGCGGCCCAGAATTACGTCACACTGGCGTTGTGAAATACGGCAACGAGCTCGTCGGCGCTGCGCCGATCGACGTCGCCGAACGGGGGACGCGCGATCGCGTGGCTCGCTCGATCCTCGAGAACGGCCCCTCGACGGCCGCGGCGCTCGGCGAACGCCTCGAGTTGACATCGGCGGCCGTGCGCCGCCATCTCGAGGCCTTGATCGCCGAGGGCGCGATCGTCCCGACCACCCCGCGGCAACGCGGGCACCGCGGTCGGGGCCGGCCTGCGAAGGCGTTCGCGATCACCGATTCCGGTCGCGACTCCTTCCACCAGGCCTACGACGACCTGGCTACCGGCGCCCTGCGATTCCTGGCCGAGACGGCCGGCGCCGACGCTGTGGCGGAGTTCGCGGCCCGCCGGGTCGCGGACCTGGAGGAGCGCTACCGGGCCGCGGTCAGTTCGGTCCCCGAGGCCGACCGGCCCGCGGCACTGGCCGACGCGCTGTCGGCCGACGGCTACGCGGCCAGCGCCCGTCCGGCGCCCGGTGGGCACGGCGAGCAGGTCTGCCAGCACCACTGCCCGGTCGCCCACGTGGCCGAGCAGTTCCCGCAGTTGTGCGAGGCCGAGACGGCCGCGTTCGCCCGCCTGCTGGGAACCCACGTCCAACGTCTCGCCACCATCGCCCACGGCGACGGCGTCTGCACCACGTACGTACCAGGAAGGACGACATGACCAGCACCACCGAGACCGCTCTCGAGGGCATCGGTCGGTACGACTTCGGTTGGTCCGACGCCAACGACGTCGGTGCCACGGCCCAACGCGGTCTGTCCGAGGACGTCGTCCGGAACATCTCCAAGCTGAAGAACGAGCCCGAGTGGATGCTCGAACAGCGGCTGAAGGGCCTCAAGCTCTTCTACAAGAAGCCCATGCCCAACTGGGGGTCGGACCTGTCGGGCATCGACTTCGACAACATCAAGTACTTCGTGCGCTCGACCGAGAAGCAGGCGACCAGCTGGGACGAGCTGCCGGACGACATCAAGAACACCTACGACCGGCTGGGCATCCCCGAGGCGGAGAAGCAGCGCCTGGTCGCCGGTGTCGCGGCCCAGTACGAGTCCGAGGTCGTCTACCACCAGATCCGCGAGGACCTCGAGCAGCAGGGCGTGCTGTTCCTCGACACCGATACCGGTCTGCGGGAGCACCCCGAGGTGTTCCAGGAGTACTTCGGCAGTGTGATCCCGGCCGGCGACAACAAGTTCTCCGCGCTGAACACCGCGGTGTGGTCCGGTGGCTCGTTCATCTACGTGCCCAAGGGCGTGAAGGTCGACATCCCGCTGCAGGCCTACTTCCGCATCAACACCGAGAACATGGGCCAGTTCGAGCGGACGTTGATCATCGTCGACGAGGACGCCTACGTGCACTACGTCGAGGGCTGCACGGCGCCGATTTACTCCTCGGACTCGCTGCACTCCGCGGTCGTGGAGATCATCGTGAAGAAGGGCGCCCGCTGCCGCTACACGACCATTCAGAACTGGTCGAACAACGTCTACAACCTGGTCACCAAGCGGGCTCGCGCCGAGGCCGGGGCGACCATGGAGTGGGTCGACGGCAACATCGGTTCCAAGGTCACCATGAAGTACCCGGCCGTGTGGATGACCGGCGAGCACGCGCACGGCGAGGTGCTCTCCATAGCCTTCGCGGGTGAGGGTCAGCACCAGGACGCGGGGGCCAAGATGGTGCACGCAGCACCGCACACATCCTCGAAGATCGTCTCCAAGTCGGTGGCCCGCGGCGGCGGCCGGACCTCCTACCGCGGTCTGGTCCGGGTGCAGCCCGGCGCGCACCACAGCCGGTCCACGGTTCGCTGCGACGCCCTGCTGGTCGACGACATCAGCCGCTCCGACACGTATCCCTACGTCGATGCCCGTGAGGACGACGTGGCCCTCGGTCACGAGGCCACGGTGTCCAAGGTGTCCGACGACCAGTTGTTCTACCTGATGAGCCGTGGCATGTCCGAGGACGAGGCCATGGCGATGATCGTGCGCGGCTTCGTCGAGCCGATCGCCCGCGAACTGCCGATGGAGTACGCGTTGGAGCTGAACCGCCTCATCGAGCTGCAGATGGAAGGGGCTGTCGGCTAGTGACGGTCCATCAGATGCTTCCCGTGCCCACCGGGCACGAGGAGGAGTGGCGGTTCACGCCCTTGCGCCGATTGCGCGGCCTGCACGACGGCACCGCCGCCGGCGACGGCAAGGTGCTCGTATCCGCGGTCGCCGCGCCCGGCGTGACCGTCGAGACGGTCGGCCGGGACGACGAGCGGATCGGGCGGTCCGGGGAGTACTCCGACCGTGTCGCCCAGCATGCGTTCGCCTCGTTCACCACGGCCACCGTGGTGACCGTGCCCAAGGAACTTGTCGCCACCGAGCCGACGGTGCTCACCTTGCGCGGCGAGGGTGCCGACGGCGCGGCCTACGGCCACCTCGTCATCGACGTCGCCCCGTTCGCGTCGGCCACCGTGGTGCTCGATCACCAGGGCTCGGCCACGTACGCGGGAAACGTGGAGGTGCACGTTTCTGACAGTGCGTCACTGAATCTGATCAGCATCCAGGACTGGGCCGACGACAGCGTCCATCTGGGCCACCAGCGCATCGTGCTCGGTCGGGACGCCCGCATCCGCGCGGTGACGGTCACCTTCGGCGGGGACTTGGTCCGGCTCGTGCCGCAGGTCAGCTACACCGCCCCCGGCGGCGACGCGGAGCTGCTCGGGCTGTACTTCGCCGACGACGGCCAGCACCTGGAACATCGCTCCTACGTCGATCACTCGGTGCCGCACTGCCGTAGCAATGTTGCGTACAAGGGCGCGCTGCAGGGTAGGAGCGCGCACACCGTCTGGGTCGGGGACGTGATGATCCGGGCCAACGCTGTCGGCACCGACACGTACGAGCTGAACCGCAACCTGATCCTGTCCGACGGCGCGCGGGCCGACTCGGTGCCGAACCTGGAGATCCTGACCGGCGAGATCGCCGGGGCCGGGCACGCCAGCGCCACGGGACGTTTCGACGACGAGCAGTTGTTCTACCTCCAGGCGCGCGGTATCCCGGCCGAGGAGGCACGGCGCCTCGTGGTGCGCGGCTTCTTCGCCGAGATCATCGCCCGCATCGGCGTTCCCGACGTCGAGGCGCGCCTGCTGTCGACCATCGAGCACGAACTGGAGAGCTTGGCCTGATGAGCACGCTCGAGATCAAGGACCTGCACGTCACGGTGGACACTCCCGATGGCGTCAAGGAGATCCTGCGCGGGGTCGACCTGACCATCGCGCCGGGGCAGACCCATGCGGTCATGGGGCCCAACGGTTCGGGCAAGTCCACGCTGGCCTACAGCATCGCCGGGCATCCGAAGTACACGGTGACCTCCGGAAGCATCACCCTCGACGGCGCCGACGTGCTCGCCATGTCCGTCGACGAGCGGGCGCGCGCCGGGCTGTTCCTGGCGATGCAGTACCCGGTCGAGGTCCCCGGCGTCAGCGTCTCGAACTTCCTGCGCACCGCGAAGACCGCCATCGCCGGCGAGGCCCCGAAGTTGCGAACCTGGGTCAAGGACATGAAGTCCGCGATGAGCACCCTGCAGATGGACCCGACCTTCGCCGAGCGGAACGTCAACGAGGGGTTCTCGGGTGGCGAGAAGAAGCGCCACGAGATCCTGCAGCTGGAACTGCTCGACCCCAAGGTCGCGATCCTCGACGAGACCGACTCGGGCCTGGACATCGACGCGCTGAAGGTGGTGTCCGACGGCGTGAACCGCTTCCGCGCCGACGGCGACAAAGGCGTTCTGCTGATCACCCACTACACCCGGATCCTGCGGTACATCGCTCCGGACTTCGTGCACGTGTTCGTCGGTGGCCGGTTCGTCGAGGAGGGCGGGCCGGAGCTGGCCGAGCGGCTGGAGGCAGAGGGCTACGAGCGATTCCTCGACAGGACTCCAGTGTGACGCACCCTCAGTTTCTGGACGCGGAGAAGATCCGCGCGGACTTCCCGATCCTGGAGCGGCGCCTGGCCGGCGACCGGCCGCTGGTGTACCTGGACTCGGCGAACACCTCGCAGAAGCCGCAGGTCGTCATCGACGCGTTGGCCGAGCACTACGCGATGCACAACGCGAATGTCGCCCGCGCCGCGCACCAGCTCGGTGAGGAGGCCACCGCGGCCTACGAGGGCGCGCGCGACAAGGTCGCCGCGTTCATCGGCACCACCGACCGCGACGGCGTCATCTTCACCAAGAACGCCTCCGAGGCGCTGAACCTGGTGGCCCGGGTGATACCGCTGGCGCCGGGCGACGAGGTTGTCATCACCGAGATGGAGCACCACTCCAACATCGTGCCCTGGCAACAGGCGTGCGAACGGTCCGGCGCGAAGCTGCGGTGGTTCGGGATCACCGACTCCGGTCGCCTCGACCTGAGCAACATCGACGAACTCATCACCGAGCGAACTCGAATCGTCTCCCTGGTCTGGGTCTCCAACGCTCTGGGCACGGTGAACCCGGTCCACGAGATCACCCGCCGCGCGCACGAGGTCGGTGCGCTGGTCTGCGTCGACGCCTCACAGGCGGTGCCGCAGATGCCGGTCGATGTAACCGCCCTGGGCGCCGACTTCGTCGCGTTCACCGGGCACAAGCTTTGCGGACCGACCGGCATCGGCGTGCTGTACGGGCGCAGCGATCTGCTCGCCGGCCTGCCCCCGTTCCTGGGCGGCGGGGAGATGATCGAGATCGTGCGGATGGAGGGCTCGACGTACGCGCCGCCGCCGCACCGTTTCGAGGCCGGCACTCCACCGATCGCCCAGGCCGTCGGCCTCGGTGCGGCCATCGACTACCTGTCCGGCATCGGCATGGACGCGATTGCCGCGCACGAGCACGCGATCACCGCCTATGCGTTGGATGCGCTGAGATCCGTTGCGGGCATGCGAATTCTCGGTCCGACCGAGCCGGTCGACCGTGGGGGAGCGATCAGCTTCGAGCTGGGCGACCTGCACCCGCACGACGTCGGCCAGGTCCTCGACTCGCTCGGCATCGCGGTCCGCGGCGGCCACCACTGTGCCCGCCCGGTGCACGCCCGCTTCGGGGTCACCGCCTCGACCCGGGCGTCGTTCTACCTGTACACGACCACGGCTGAGATCGACGCCCTCGTCGAAGGGCTTGACGCCGTCAAGCGCTACTTCAAGGTGGCCTGATGGAAGTCGACGCGCTGTACCAGGAGATCATCCTGGACCATTACCGGAACCCGCATCACAAGGGTTTGCGGGAGCCGTTCGAGGCCGAGGTGCACCACGTCAACCCGACCTGCGGCGACGAGGTGACCCTGCGGGTTCACCTGGTCGACGGCACGATCGCCGACGTCTCCTACGACAGCCTCGGTTGCTCGATCAGCCAGGCGTCCACCTCGGTGCTGACCGACCTGCTGATCGGCAAGAAGCTCGAGGAGGCGATGGCCGTGCACGGCGAGTTTCTCGCGCTGATGCAGTCGAAGGGCCAGGCGCAACCGAATGAGGACGTACTGGAGGACGCGGTCGCGTTCGCTGGTGTGAGCCGTTACCCGGCGCGGATCAAGTGTGCGCTGCTGGGGTGGATGGCTTGGAAGGACGCCGTCGCGCAAGCTGGAGGAGCGATCGCATGACTGACACCGCAACCGTTTCCGAGGACGACCTCTACGAGGCCATGCGCGATGTGGTCGACCCCGAGCTCGGCATCAACGTGGTCGACCTCGGCCTGGTCTACGGGGTCAGCGTCGACGAGGCGAACATCGCCACGATCGACATGACGCTGACCTCTGCGGCCTGCCCGCTGACCGACGTGATCGAGGACCAGACCCGTTCGGCGTTGGAGAACATCGTCGCCGACTTCCGCATCAACTGGGTTTGGATGCCGCCGTGGGGCCCGGACAAGATCACCGATGATGGCCGGGAAATGCTTCGGGCATTGGGCTTCAACGTCTGAGGTTGTCCACAACCGGCTGGTTCTCCACAGGCGCGCCGAAGCGCATGGCCGCGTGATCGGCGCACACCTAGCATCGCCACATGACCGCATCGAGTGACCTGCCCCCGCGAGTGGCGGAGCTGGAACGCCGCATGTCCAGGCTCGAGGAGTTGGGCGACATCCACCAGCTCGCTTCCAGGACAGCCAGCGACGCGACGGACCTGCGGGCCAAGGCCCGGGCGCATCAACGTTCGATCCAGGCCCTTCACGACACGCTCACCGAGACCCGCCAGGAGCTGCACGCGGGATTCGACGAGATGCGCCGCGGCTTCGGAGAAGTTCGCTCCGAGATGACGGCGGGCTTCGCCGCGGTACGGACCGAGTTCGTCGACGTTCGCTCCGAGATGACGGCAGGCTTCGCAGAAGTTCGCTCCGAGATGACGGCAGGCTTCGCAGAAGCTCGTTCCGAGATGGCCGCCGGCTTTCAGGCGATAGCCCAACGGTTGGACCGGATGCAGGGTGAAGGCTGACGCACCGTGCGGCCCGCGGTGGGTCGATGTCGCCCCGGAGCGGGTGCCGAAGTGGTTGGACAACTTCGGTGAACGCAACGGCCGCCCGGTCCCGCTGACCCCGAGCGCGGACGGGCTGCGGGCGATCGCCGCGAACGGCACGGTGGCCGACGTGTTCGTGCCGTTCGCGTTGGACTGGGTCGTGCCCGAGGGTCCGGAGGGTCCACGTCGCGGCCCGGCGGGGATCGCGTTGGTGCTGGCCGTGCGCAACCACGCACTGCGGGACCGCCGGGTCGGCGTGCTGCTGATGCGGCTCGGCGGCCACGCCGCCGGGGTGTTCGACGGACCGGGGTTGGTGACCTCGAAGGTGGGTTCGACCTACGTCCAGGGCCGCACCGCCGCCGGGGGCCGATCGCAGCAGCGGTTCGCGCGCCGTCGCGCGAACCAGGCCGACGCCGCTCGCGACGCCGCCGCCGAGGTCGCAGTCCGCATCCTGCTGCCCGCTGCCGCCACGTTGGACGCGTTGGTGCTCGGCGGCGAACGCACCGGGGTGGAGAAGGTGCTGGCCGACGACCGATTGGCCGCGCTGCGTGAGGTGCCGACAGAGCCGCGATTCCTGACCGTCGCGGACCCACGCCAAGCGGTGCTGCTGTCCACCCCGGCGATGTTCCGGGCGGTGCGCGTCCGGGTCGTGGACCCGGGCCCGGATCAGGTCTTGGCGAGCGACTCGTAGGGCACGACTGTGCCCTTGTCGATCACCAGCACCCGGTCGCAGTCGTTCACCCGTAACTGCTGGAACTGCTCGGCGATCACCACGGAGACGTTGCGGTCCACGCAGATCCGCTGCAGCGCCTGATAAACGCGGTCCACGACCACCGGCGCGAGACCCTGCGAGGGCTCCTCGACCAGGATCAGGTCCGGGCGACTCATCAACGCCCGGCCGATCGCGACCATCTGCTGCTCACCGCCGGACAACGTGCCGGCCAGTTGTTCCTCGCGTCGGCCCAGGATCGGGAAGTACTCGTAGACGTCCTGGCGCCGTTCGGACAGCTGGGAGGTCGGCACGTGCGACGCCCCGGCGTGCAGGTTCTCCTTGACTGTCAGGGACGCGAACACCCGTCGACCCTCGGGGGAGAAGCTGATCCCGGCCTTGGTGCGCCGGTGCGAGGCCCACCGGTTGATGCGCTGGTCGTCGTAACGGATCTCGCCGCCGAACACCGAGACCGTGCCCATGATCGCCTTGAGCAACGTGGACTTACCGGCCCCGTTCCCGCCGCAGAGGACCACGATCTCGCCGGGCCAGACCTCCATGTTGACGTCGAACAGGACGGCGACGCCGTCGTATCCGGCGCGGACGTTCTCCAGGATGAGCTTGGGGTATCCCGACCCGTTCGAGGACTCAGACACCGGTCGGGATCCGTCCCTCGGCGCGCATCCGCTCCCGCCACGGCACCTTCGAGTGCTCCGAACCGGCGCCGAGGTACTGCTCCTGTACGTCGGCGTCCGCGGCGACGAGGCTCGGCGCGCCCTCGGCGAGGATCCGGCCCTCGGCAAGCACGTAGACCAAGTCGCAGCCCTCGAGCACGGCCTTGACGTAGTGCTCGACCAGCAGCACCGTCAGACCGAGGTCGACCTGCAGCTGCCGCACCAGGCTGATCAGCGAGCCGGACGAGGCCGGGTCGAGCCCCGAGGTCGGCTCGTCCAGCAGCAGGATCTGTGGCCCGGACAACAGCGCCCGGCCCAGCTCGGTGCGGCGTCGCGCCGAGAATTCCAGCTCGCCGACCCGCTCGTCCCAGTACCGGTCGATGTTCAGCAGCTGCGCGATCGCGAATGCTGCCTCCTCCGCCTGGCGCACCTGCCGCCAGGAGCGGGGATCGCCGATGACGAACTGCGCGAGGTTGCCCTTGACGCGCAGCCCGGCGCCGGCCATCAGGTTGTCGGCGACCCCCAGATCCTTGTGGACCCGCGTGGTCTGGAAGGTCCGGGTCATGCCCATCGCCGCGCGGTCCCAGGGCCGCCGGCCGGTCACGTTCTCGCCGAAGATCCGGACGGTGCCGCGGTCCGGCCGCTGCAGCCCGGAGACGACGTCGAACAGCGTCGTCTTGCCGGCCCCGTTCGGGCCGATCAGTCCGGTGAACGACCCGGTGGGGACTCGGATGGTCGCGCCGCGAAGCGCGTGGACGCCGCCGAAGGATATGTGGATGTTCTCGGCGGTCAGGGCGAACTCCGCGGTGCGGCGCTTCGGGAACCACTCCTCGAGAACGCCCAAGGCCCGTTGCCGCACTGCGGCGTTCGCGCCGTACTCGGCCACCGCGATCGTGCCGTCGCTGCGGCTGAGCACGGAGGCGGAGGTGGTCAAGGTCGCGGCGCGTGAGGCGCGGCGCTTGGCGGCCGGTCCGAACCGCGCTCGTCGATAGAGGTCCTGGAGGCGGCCGCCCAGGCCACGGTTGCCGAGAAGGACACCGACGAGCAGCGAGAGGCCTGACAGCAAGTAGTAGTCGACGTGGTAGTGCTCCAGCCAGAACGGGATCGCCTGGAACAGCACTGCGACGCCCAGTACCGCGGTCATCGAGTCGAACCCGCCGAGGATCGCGATCGACAGCCACAGCAGCGAGGTGACCGCCTGGTAATTCACCGTTGTCGGGGCACTGACGTACAACATCGCGGCGAGGATGCCGCCGAGCCCGCCGAGGCCGCCGGAAATCGCGAAGCCCAACGCCTTGGCCTTCCACGGGTTGATCCCGACCGCGGCGGCGGCCTGCTGGTCTGCCCCGGTGAGCATCATCGCCCGGCCCTGTGGGGAGAACCGCAGCCGGCACAGGAACGCCAGCACCAGCGCGACAACCCCGAGCAGGAACAGGTAGAAGGGGCGGTCGTGACCTTCCATGTCGTACCCGAAGAAGACCGGCCGCGGGTTGTCCAGCGCCGTGTCGCCACCGGTCAGCTTGTACCGGGTGAACATGACCTTCTCGATCATCTCCTGCAGACCGAGCGTGAAGACCATGACGTAGACGCCGGAGAAACGGACCGCCAGCACCGAGACGCAGAGCATGATCAGCGCGCCCACCGCGATCGCGACCGCCACTGCCACGACCATCGGCAGACCCCACCCGTTGGGCTGGGTCCGGTAGACGTAGGAGGCGAGATAGAGCGTCGTCGCGTACACACCGGCCGAGGCCAGGTTCACCTCGCGGCACCAACCGGTCATCACCATCACGCCCAGAACGACGATGCCGATGATCAGACCGGAGGAGATCGTGAAGACCCAGTAGTCCTTGGCGGCAAAGATCCAAAAAATGGCGATCAGGGCGCCGACGACGTTCAACGGCTGACGCAGCAGCGACAGCAACGGCCGCGAGCGGGTGTGCGGGTTGTGCGAGGTGTCGAGTTCCGTCTCGGTCGACTCGTCGGCGGTCGCCAGGGCCTGCCGGAAGTCGCTGCTCTCCGGTTCGGAGTCCGACGCGCCGCGGTGCCGGCCGAAGGTGAGCTTCCGATCGAGCTCGATACTCATGCGACCGCCTCGTCGCGTCCGGCGGTCGTCACAGGACCTCCACCTCCAGGCGGTGGCCGGCCTGCTTGCGCAGCTTGGCCACCACGACGGCGGTGAGCACCATGATCAGGAAGATCGACGTCTCGCGAGTTCCGGGGCCCAGGTCGCCGAGGGCGGTCGTGGTGCAGAAGCTCTCGGTCACCCCCAGCACGGCGGCGCCCAGCAGGGCCAGCGCCGGCGAGCGGAAGCCGCCGACCACCGCGACGGTCAACGCCCGGAAGAACACCAGCAGGATGTCCGAGATGTCCGTGCCGGAGACCGGGGCGAGCAGCGCACCTGCCAGGCCGGACATCGCCCCGGAGGCCGCGTACGCCCCGACCCCGATCCGGAACATCCGGATGCCGGCCCAGCGGGCCGCCTCGACGTCGTCGGAGATCGCGCGGACGTTGACCCCGGCGCGGGTGCCGTTGAGCCACGCGGCCAGCAGCGCGACCAGCGCCACGGTCACCGCCAGGCTGACGATCCGGTGGGTGGTCACGTTGTAGCCGAGGAGCCGGACGTGTCCGGTGCCGAACGGGCTGCGCGGGATCACGACGTCCGGGCGGACCGGGAAGATCAGCGTCGACCCCGAGGTGAGCAGCAGCATCACCGCCAGCGAGATCATCGACAGCGTGATGCGCGGTAAGAACGCTATGGCGCGGTTCATCACGAGTAAGCCGTACGCGCCGCCGACCACGCCGCCTACGGCGGTCAGGATCACGAGCGCCTCTAAGCCGTTCATGTTGTACTCGGCAATGAAGTGGTAGTAGCCGTAGGCGCCGATGACCGCGATGCCGTAGTGCATGAACCCGATGGTCCGGCTGATCTTGAACGTCAGTACCAGGGCGACCGCGAGCACGCTGTAGATGCCGGCGTTGGCGATTCCGAGAACGAAACTCGCTCCCCAGATCGACCAGTCGGGGTGAAAGTGCGGCACTGCAACCCTTACCGTGCCCCGGGACGGGCACTTGCTTGCGGGACGTCCGGCGAACCCTGTCGTACGGCAGCCAGGACTGGACAAAGGTCCAACCTGTCCGCCGACGCCGGGGCCGCGCGCGGCAGTTCGCGAACGCGGCGTAAGGGACTTACCTGCCCAGCGTAAGCGCGGCCATCCCTGCCCGCACTACCCCAGGTCGCGGCAATTTGCCCCGATTCGGGACCCATCCGGAGGGGCCTCAGCTACGGCATTGATCGAGTTCGAGGGCCGCCCGAAGCGCAGGTTCCGGTCCGGGGTGCCGGCGGTTCGGAACGGTCTGAACCGATCGGTAGAATTTGCCGCACATGATCACGGCGTCGGATCTCGAACTCCGGGTGGGCCCCCGCCTGCTGCTCGGTCCCTGCAGTTTCCGGGTGGGCAAGGGCGACCGGATCGGCCTGGTGGGCCGCAACGGTGCGGGCAAGACCACGCTGACCCGAGTACTGGCCGGTGAGGGCCTGCCCGCGTCCGGGAAGGTCGTCCGCAGCGGCGACGTCGGGTACCTGCCCCAGGACCCCCGGACGGGGGACCTCGACACCCTGGCCCTCGACCGCATCCTGTCGGTGCGCGGGCTCGACGAGACCTTGCGCAAGATGCGGACGACCGAGGGCCAGATGGCCAGCGTCGACCCGGCGACCCACGAGGCCGCGATGCGCCGCTACGCCCGCCTGGAGGCCGAGTTCCTCGCCGCCGGCGGCTATGCGGCGGAGTCCGAGGCGGCCTCGTTCGCGGCCAGTCTGGGCCTGCCCGACCGGGTGCTGGCCCAGCCGTTGGGCACGCTGTCCGGCGGCCAGCGCCGGCGGGTGGAGCTGGCCCGGATCCTGTTCAGCGGCGCTCAGACGCTGCTGCTCGACGAGCCGACCAACCACCTCGACGCGGACTCGGTCGTCTGGCTGCGGGAGTACCTGCGCTCGTTCGCCGGTGGTTTCGTCGTGATCAGCCACGACGTGCACCTCGTCGAGCACTGCGTGAACAAGGTCTTCCACCTCGACGCCAACCGCTCCGAGCTCGACGTCTACAACGTCGGCTGGAAGGCCTACCTGACCCAGCGCGAGACCGACGAGCGACGCCGCAAGCGGGAACGCGCCAACGCGGAGAAGAAGGCCGCGGCGCTTACCGCCCAGGCCAACTCGATGCGGGCCAAGGCCACGAAGGCGACTGCCGCGCAGAACATGCTGCGCCGGGCGGAGAACCTGGTGTCCGGGCTGGAGGGGACTCGGCAGGCCGACAAGGTCGCCAAGCTGCGTTTCCCGGACCCGGCCCCCTGCGGCAAGACCCCGCTGACCGCGAGCGAGCTGAGCAAGTCCTACGGCAGCCTGGAGATATTCACCGACGTCGACCTCGCGATCGACCGTGGTTCCCGAGTGGTCATCCTCGGGCTCAACGGGGCGGGCAAGACCACGTTGCTGCGGATCCTGGCCGGGGTCGAGCAACCCGACACCGGCGAGGTCGTCGCCGGCCATGGCCTGCGGCTCGGCTACTACGCACAGGAGCACGAGACCCTGGACCCTACACGCACCGTGCTGGAGAACATGCAGACGGCCGCCGAGACCATGGCCGACACCGAGGTGCGCAAGATTCTCGGCTCGTTCCTGTTCAGCGGCGACGATGTCGACAAGCCGGTCGCCGTGCTCTCCGGCGGCGAGAAGACCCGGCTGGCGCTGGCTGCTCTGGTCGTCTCCAGCGCCAACGTCCTGCTGCTCGACGAGCCCACCAACAACCTCGACCCGGCCAGCCGGGCGGAGATCCTCGACGCCCTGCGGCGCTATGCCGGTGCGGTCGTCCTGGTTACCCACGACGAGGGAGCCGTCGACGCCCTTTCTCCGGAACGCCTGATTCTGTTGCCCGATGGGGTGGAGGATCTATGGGGTGCCGACTACCTGGATCTGGTCGCTCTCGCCTGATCGAACCGGTCGCTCGGCCGTGCGAGGCGGCGTCTGCGCAAGACGTTGCATGACAAAAGCGATCATCCGCCGTTGCGGGAGTCACGAGTTTCTCGATCAGCCTGCAGAACGAATCTTTCTCGGCTGATCATGAGGACGTCTCGGGGAACGAAACAGCACTGCATGACGGTGGATTCCCGATCGGAGGAAGTACGTGGCCGAACTCAGGAAAGGCAGCCGGGTCACCGGTACCGCGCGCGAGCGCCTCGCGGCCGACCTGAAGAAGAAGTACAGCCAGGGCCGGAGCATCCGCGCACTGGCTGAGGAGACCGGACGTTCTTACGGGTTCGTCCACCGCATGCTGTCCGAGTCCGGGGTCACGCTCCGGGGTCGTGGCGGTGCTACCCGCGGCAAGGTCAAGGCCTGATTCCAGGCTGACGCTGACAGGCTTTCGGGCCGCGGTCAGCTGCGATTGGAGACGAGCGGCTGGTGCCTCGGGGGGCACCAGCCGAACTCGACACTCGGGTGAACCTTTCTCACGTCCGACGCTTCGCGTATGAGAGAACAACGTTCCGATCATCGATGATCGGCGTGCAGGCGCGTATGGGCGTAGGCTGCACGCCCCGTCGGCGTCTTATTCTTCGCCGATGGACACAGACACCCAGGCCGGCCACCGCGTCGAAGCCGAGATCCTGACTGCGGGCGATGTCCGCCTGCTCGTCGACGGTGAGTTGGCCACGGTCGTGCTCGACCGGCCCACCCGTCGCAACGCGATGACCCCTTCGTCCTGGGCGGCGCTGGCTGCCGTCCCGGACCTGCTCCCGGCCGAGGTCCGGGTAGTCCTGGTGCGTAGTGAGGGCCCGGTGTTCTGCGCCGGCATCGACCTGCGGATGGCCAGTCCGGAAGGCGTCCCGGGGGAGCCGTCGATCGCGCAGATCGCCAAGGGCAGCGACACCGAGATCCAGGTCTGGATCGAAACACTGCAGCAGGCGCACACCTGGTTGGCCGACCCACGTTGGATCACCGTCGCGGCCGTGCAGGGTGCCGCGGTGGGCGCCGGGTTCCAGTTGGCGCTGGGCGCTGACATCCGCGTGGTCGCCGACGATGCAAGGTTCTGCATGCGGGAGTCCGCGCTCGGCCTGGTGCCCGACCTGACCGGCACCGGGACCCTTCACCGCCTGGTCGGCTACGGCCGGGCGCTCGACCTGTGCACGACCGCCCGCTGGGTCGACGCGGCCGAGGCCGACCGACTCGGACTGGTCAACCAGCTGGTGCCGGTCGCCGAGCTGCCTGCGGCCGCGCTCGAGATGTGCCGCTCGGTGCTTGCCAACTCGACGGATGCGGTTCGCTCGATCAAGGAACTCCTGCTCGGCGCGGCAGGACGCGACTTCGCGGAGCAGAACCGCATGGAGCGCGTCCTGCAGGTGCCCTTGCTGCGGGCGATGGGAACAGCGATCGGCTGACCCTGCTGGAGCGGTTGTGACCCTTCGACCCCGGTCCGCGGATCCCCGGTTGGGCCGAACGGGTGATCACCCGACCGGCGGGGAGCTGGGCCGAAAGAGTCTCCGGAATCGACGGCGAGACGTCCGGGTCAGGGCCTGCTTGCCCAGGTTTCTGCAGGTCAGGTTGTGTGACAGCACGCACCTGAACATCGTCCGAACGTATGGTTTCGCGGCTGGAGTGGTACCGAACCTGGATGCGCTGCGTCTTATCCGCGATCGGCTGGGGAGGCCGGCGCGAAGCCAGGGGGACGAATGTCCGATCAGGACCGGGATTACGGCGCCGATTTCAGCCGTGATGACACCCAGGCGCCCGATCCCTCGTGGAGCCGGTCACGTCTGAGCGAGGAGACCGAGGCTTCGCGCGAACTGCGCGCGGCCCGGCTGGTCTATGCCGGGGTGAGCGACGCCGAACGCGTTTCCGCCGTCATCTACGGGTCGATCTTCCGGCGCGTCCGGGTCCACGTCATCGGTCTGGAGAACGACCTGCACTGGGTCTCGGCGGTCGAGGCGATGTGGGCCGCGGGCCTGGTCGTCGTGCTGGAGGACATCCTGCCGACCGAGTTCGAGGGTCCGATCAGCAACGGTTTGCCCACCGAGGTCGAGGTCCGGTCCGTCGACCTGATCGTGTTGGTCGGCCGCTACGAGAGCGACCCCGAGGCCTACGCGCTGGCGCACCGCTGCGGGACCCCGGCCGTTCCGCTGCGAGCACTCGTCCAGTCCTGATCCGAAGTTCTCGCGAGGCCCGGCTCCCGGAGGGGAGAGCCGGGCCTCGTGCAGTCCCGGATCCGCGCCGCCGGCGAAATAAGCTCGCCGATCGTGGACGACATCGAAGTGGTGGGGCAGTGGCTGGCCGCCGCTCGGCGGGTGACCGTGCTGACCGGCGCGGGCATCTCCACCGAGTCCGGAATCGCCGACTTCCGCGGCCCGAACGGGTTGTGGACCCGCGACCCGTCCGCCGCCCGGATGTTCGAACTGTCCGAGTACGTTCGCGACGCAGGCCTGCGGGAGCGCGCCTGGATCAACCGGCGCGACCATGCGGCCTGGGCCGCGGCCCCCAACGCCGGCCACCGCGCACTGGTGGACCTGGAGCGCTCCGGTCGCCTGCGCGCCCTGCTGACCCAGAACATCGACGGCCTGCACCAGCGGGCCGGCTCCGACCCGGGACGGGTTGTCGAGCTGCACGGCACCCTCTATGGAGTCCAGTGCCTGTCCTGCGGGCGCGAGACACGGATGGTCGACGCCTTGGCCCGAGTGGCGGCCGGTGAGGTCGACCCGATCTGCGCGGAGTGTGGCGGCATCCAGAAGGCCGCGACGATCTCGTTCGGGCAGTCGCTGCGAACCGAGGTGATCGAGGCCGCACTGGCGGCGGCGGCCGACTGCGACCTGTTCCTGACCGTCGGCACGACGCTGCAGGTGAACCCGGCGGCCGGGATGTGCGAGGTGGCGCTTCGGCACGGGGCGCGACTCGTCGTGGTCAACGCCGACCCGACCCCTTACGACTCCGCGGCGGCCGCCGTGCTCCGCGGCCGGATCGGTGCGGTGCTCCCGGCGCTGGTGGCGCCGTGCGTCGAGGTCCGAGCGGGTTGAGATCTCAGGTCGTCGGTAGCGGCGTGCCGCCCTTCGGGGCCGGTCTGCCGCGGGCGTCTCGGCGGTCGGCCGCCTCGCGGCGCACCAGCATCAAGAAGCCCAGCGGGGCGACACCGGCGAACACGAACCACTGTGAGGCGTAGGCCAGGTGCAGCATCTCGGTCTCGCCGCCGGGCAGCGAGTCGGGGTCCGGGGTGAATTGTCCGTCGACGATCGGCGGCGCCGGGTCCTGGGCGCGCAGGTCCACGTATCCGGCGTAGACCGGGTACGGCAGGTTCTTCGAGATCCGCGGGATGTCGATGCGGACGACCTGACCGGCGGGGACGTCCGGCCCGTCGTGGGGCCCGCGGCTGGGCTGGGTCTCGGTTGGGCGCAGCAGCCCCGTGACGGTGACCGCACCGGTCGGCACGGCCGGGAGGTCGGGCAGGCCGCCGGGCTCCGGAGCGGGGAGCCAGCCACGGTCGACGACCGCCGCGGTGCCGCCGGCGGTGACTACTGGCGTCAGGACCTGGAAGCCCGGGCCGTTGTCCCGGCTGCGGTTGCGGACCAGCAGGGTGTGGCCGCCGTCGTAGGTGCCCTTGACCTCCACGGCCCGCCACCGCTGCGTCCCGGTCACGGTGCCGCCGACGCTGCTCAACTGGTCGACCGGCACCGGGGTGCCCCGTGAGTTGTCGGTGATGAGATGGTTGTTCGCCCGAGCCTGCTCGAGGCGGTGCCATTGCCAACGGCCGAGCTCGACGCAGGCCGGGATCGAGAGCAGCGCGATCAGGAGCAGCGACAGCCAGCGCGGCGTCAGCAGGAACTCGCGATAGTTTCGCCGGTCGCTGGAGACAGCCATGATGGGTCGCCTCCTTGCGTCGATCAGTGGTTCGCGGCCGCCGTTCGGCGCACGGCGGGAAGATTTTTCCGCGCAGCAATGCATTGCTATTGCGTGCCGTAGAACCGCATTCCGTCCGCAGTTGCGGCTGGATATGTGCATTTGTACAGGTCAGAGCGCTTTCGAACGACAATTCCCATCTGGGCCGTTTGCCTTAGGCTAATGCTCGACTCAGCGGGCTATCCGACGCGTGGAGGAGTGACCTGTGGCACTGCGCGACTCGTTCGGCCGCGTCGCCACGGATCTGCGCGTGTCGTTGACGGACCGTTGCAATCTGCGGTGCACCTACTGCATGCCCGCGGAGGGCCTGAACTGGCTGCCTGGTCCGGAGCTGCTGAGTGACGACGAGATCGTCCGGCTCGTCGACATCGCCGTCAGCATGCTCGGTGTCACCGAGGTGCGCTTCACCGGCGGTGAGCCGCTGGTCCGGAAGGGCTTGACCGGCATCGTCGAGCGCGTGGGTCAGCTCAAACCGCGCCCCCGCATGTCGCTGACCTCCAACGGCATCGGCCTGGAGCGCCTCGCGCCCGCGCTGGCCGCCGCCGGCCTCGACCGGGTCAACGTCTCGCTGGACACCCTCGACCCCGGGGAGTTCTTCCAGATCACCAGGCGCGACCGGCATGCCGACGTGTTGCGCGGTCTGGCCGCCGCGGACGCCGCCGGGCTGCGTCCGGTCAAGGTGAACGCGGTGCTGCTGCGTGGGATCAACGACTCGCAGCCCGAGCGCCTGCTGGAGTGGTGCCTCGAGCACGGCTACGAGCTGCGGTTCATCGAGCAGATGCCGCTGGACCCGCAGCACGGCTGGTCGCGCGACCAGATGATCACCGCCCAGGAGACCCTCGCGCGGCTGTCGGCGATCTTCAACCTCAGCCCCGAGCCTGCCGCAGCCCGCGGCAACGCGCCCGCCGAGCGCTGGCACATCGACGGCGGCCCGCAGACGGTCGGGATCATCGCGAGTGTCACGCGTCCGTTCTGCGGCGACTGCGACCGCGTCCGCCTCACGGCCGACGGCCAGGTGCGCAACTGCCTGTTCGCCCGCGAGGAGTCCGACCTGCGCAGTGCCCTGCGCGCCGGTGCAAGCGACGCTGAACTCGCCGTGCGCTGGCGCGCGGCCGTCGCGGGCAAGCGTGCGGGCCACGGCATCGACGACCCGACGTTCCTGCAGCCGACGCGCCCGATGTCGGCCATCGGCGGCTGAGGCGCCGCACGGCCTCGCCAGTAACGCCTGGGCGCCTGACCCAGCCGCCACCACCGCAACCACAGAAGTGCGGGCCCAGAGCCCGGTCGGCGAAGCCGGCAAGTCCAGGATGCCCCACGAGCCGGCGAGCGTTGCGAGCGCGGCAAGGGATAACCCTGAGGAGCCGGCGAGCGGAGCGAGCGCGGCAAGGACTGCCCTCAGGAGCCGGTGAGCGGAGCGAGCGCGGCAAGGACTGCCCCGAGCAGCCGGCGAGCGCAGCGAGCACGGCAAGGACGCCCCACCGGAGCGCAGCCGGCGAGCGTAGCGAGCCACGGCGACGTCGGGGGGCGCGGGGTGGCGAAGCCCCCCGCCGCGGCGCGAAGCGCCGCAATGATGGCCTGCGGCGTCCCGGGGAGCGCTTTCCGCGACCAGGCCGCGGAAACGCCGCAGGCGATGCCGGGTAGCCACGGGGGAAGCTGCCCGGCATCGCCTGCCGACGCCCCGTACTGGGCGGGACGAATGCGAGTATGGCATGCCGGGCGTGTCGCCCGAGGCGACACTCAGAAAGTGTTTCGCGATTGGTTCTGGGATCCGGTGGATTCTCCCGTCCGAACGGTCGGAGAATGCCGGATAGGCGGCAATTCCGTGCGTGACGGCAAAACAACTGGGGCCACTGAATCGTGGTCCGGAACGCGCCCGCCATTCGCCATCACGACCGCTACGTAAGGCAGAAGCGCGGCGGCCGCGAACATCACCCACCGGGTCGGGCCGTGCGTCAGAACGGTCGCGACGAAGCACGCGGTTCGGATGCTCATCGAGATCGCGTAGCGGCGGTACCGACGTCGCACATCGGCACTGCGGCTCTCGCGCGCGCCCGTGACGCGGAAGACCTGCGCCGCGGGCTTCCTCCGCATCGGGCCTCGTTCCGGTTGTGAGTGTTGTGCCTGTACACGTTACGTCTTAAGCGCCGGGGTGGGTGCGGCCGTTCCGAGGGGACCGAGGAACATGTGCGCACAGCCCGTCCCGACAGCTAGGAGTGCGTATGACCGACCGGACGTATCGAGTGACCGAACTGGTCGGGACGTCGAAGGACGGGATCGAGCCCGCGATCCGGGCTGCGATCTCCCGCGCGGGGCTGACCTTGCGCCACGTCGACTGGTTCGAGGTCACCGAGATCCGCGGTTACATCCGCGACGACGACGTCGACACCTACCAGGTCGGGCTGAAGTTGGGCTTCCGGCTGGAAGACCCGTGATCGGCCGATCCGCTAGGGGATATTGCGGACCTCGGTGACGTAGCCGCCCATCCTGGCCCTGGCCTGCGGAAAGGTTTCGCCGGCCGGGGATCCGGAATGGCTCCGCCGGCGTCCCACCGCTGCACGAGCATCATCCGTCCGGCCCTTGACGCGGCCGGTCGGTCGTGAGCGGGGGGCCGGGATGCGGGAAGCGACGGAGCACGACTACGAGGACTCCGGAATGGTCGGCGCCGCGCGCGCCGGGGCCCGGATCGTCGTGATGAGCCTGATGGTGACGGCGCTGGTGGCCGGTGGCTATCTGATGATCAACGGCCGCGGCGGCGCCGCGGCCCAGGTGACCACCCCGGACTCATCGGCTGCAGTCGCGCCGCCCGCGCCGACGCCGACGCCGTCCGCGGCGGCCAAGCCCACGTTCGCCGACAAGGTCGCCTCCGCGATCGCGGCGCTGCCGCCCGGGTCGCTCAGCTCGACGCAGAAGCACACCGCGCTGGTCGCCTACGACAAGGCCCTCGGGTTCGACTTCGGCGCCGGCGGCTCACCCGCCACCGCCGCCTCGACCGCCTGCAGCCTCTTGGCCGGCGGCACCAAGCCGGCCGACCTGGTGAGCGGCGTCGAGGACGGTGCGAGCCTGACGGCAGCCCAATCGCGCGCTTTCCTGCTCGGCGCCTCGACGCTGTACTGCTCCAAGTACGCGTCCAACTTCAGCTGACCCGGCGCCCGCACCGAAGGCTGCCGAACACTGCGGTGACAGCCGTGAGGCCCGGGGCGGCGCGTCGCGCCCCGGGCCTCACGATCTTGTTCAGCTGCCGTCAGGTGGCGGCGCTGACGGACGACATGTTGAAGTCCGCCACCCGGACCGGGGGCATGGCGACCCGGGTGAACCAGTCGGCCCACTCCCGCGGCAGGGCGCGCTCAGCCCGGCCGACCTCGATCAACCGGCCGAGCATGTCCACCGGGCTCTCGTTGAAGCGGAAGTTGTTCACCGCCCCGACGACCTCGCCGTTCTCGACCAGGTAGACCCCGTCGCGGGTCAGGCCGGTCAGCAGGAGGGTCTGGGCGTCGACCTCGCGGATGTACCACAGGCAGGTCAGCAGCAGGCCGCGCTCGGTCCGGCGGATCAGGTCGCCCAGGTCGCCGACCGGGTCCGGGACCGACATCACCAGGTTGTCCGCGCCCGGCGTGGGGCCCTCGGCGCCGTACTCGCGGGCCGACCAGCGGGAGTGCATCAGGTTGGTCAGCACGCCGTCGCGGATCCAGTCGGTCCCGCCGATCGCCAGACCGTTGTCGAAGACCGACGAGGTGCTGTCCGAGGTCGCGGCCGTCTCGAACGGGCAGCACTCGAGCCCCGGGGCCGCCGGGTCGCTGCGCAACGAAACCGGCAGCTCGGTCAGCTTCTCGCCCAGGCGCGTGCGTCCCCCGGGGGCCGAGAACACCGTGCGGCCCTCGATCGCGTCGCGGCCTGCGGTCGACCAGTAGGCGTTGATCATCAGGTCGGCCACCGCGGTCGGCGGCAGAACCACCTCGTAGCGGCCCGCGGGCAGGTCGAGCCGGCGCTGCGCCCAGCCCAGCCGTTCGATCAGGTCGGCGTCGAGCGTGGTCACGTCGAGATCGGCGAAGTCGCGGGTTGCGGCCCCGGCCCAGGCCGAGCGGCTGTAGTCGGTGGACTTCGCGTTCAGCTCCAGCCGACCGGTGGGCTGCTCGTGACGCAGTCGCAGCCCGGCCGACGTCCCGAGGTAGACCGTGCTGAGGGTGTGCTCGGCGAATCCGAACAGCAGTCGGTCGTCGTCGCGGGCAGCGCCGAACGCGGCTCCCAGCGCCTGCGCAACGTCCTGGAACACGCCGATCGAGGTGCGCGCCGGTTCGGCTGCCCAGTCGCCGCTCGGACCGGCCTCGGCGGCCGTCACGAACGGCATCGCGTCGTCGGCTGGTTCGTTGTCGCGGGCGGCCGCGGTGGCCTCCGCGACGATCGCATCGAGCTGCTCCGGGTCGGGGTTGCTGCGCGAGAGCACACCGGTCGCGGTGCCCTGGGCGCCGTCCACGGTCGCGACCACCACGACCTGCCGCCCGTGGCTGACGCCGTTGGTGGTCAGCGTGTTCGAGGCCCAGCGCAGATTCGCGCTGCTGGACTCCTCGGCGATCACCACGCAGCCGTCCGCCGTCGAGGCGGCCAGTGCTCGTTCCACAATCTCCTGCACTCTCATACGACCGCCTCGCTGCGCTGGGTGGTCGCTGGGGTCATCGGGCGCTCGGCGCTCGCATGAGGCACGAAGAACCTGTGTTCATTGATTCGCTCGCTGCGCTCACTCATGAGCGCCCACCCTCCGCCAGCGTGTTCAGGATCCGGACCCCGCGGAACAGCGCCGACGGGCAGCCGTGGCTGACCGCCGCGACCTGGCCCGGCTGACCCTTGCCGCAGTTGAACGCCCCGCCCAGCAGGTACGTCTGCGGGCCGCCGACGGCCGCCATGGAACCCCAGAAGTCCGTGGTCGTGGACTGGTAGGCCACGTCGCGCACCTGGCCGGTGATCTTGCCGCTGCGGACGGTGAAGAAGCGCTGCCCGGTGAACTGGAAGTTGTATCGCTGCATGTCGATCGACCAGCTCTTGTTGCCGACGATGTAGATCCCGTTGTCCAGCTCGGCGAGCAGGTCCTCGGTCGACGGTCCGTCGGCGGCCGGCTGCAGGGAGACGTTGGCCATCCGCTGGATCGGGGTGTGGCCGGGGGAGTCGGCGAACGCGCAGCCGTTGGACCGGTCCGCGCCGGTTCGGGCCGCGATGCGCCGGTCCAGCTGGTAGCCGACCAGGACCCCGTCGCGGACGATGTCCCAGGTCTGGGTGGCCACGCCCTCGTCGTCGTAGCCGATGGTGGCCAGCCCGTGCTCCACGGTCCGGTCACCGGTCACGTTCATCAGCGAGGAGCCGTACTGCAGCGTGTTCAGCTTGTCCGGGGTCGCGAACGAGGTGCCCGCGTAGGCCGCCTCGTAGCCCAGCGCCCGGTCCAGCTCGGTGGCGTGCCCGATCGACTCGTGGATGGTCAGCCACAGGTTCGTCGGGTCGATCACGACGTCGTAGTCGCCGGCCTCAACCGACGGCGCGGCCAGCTTCTGCGCCAGCAGGTCGGGAAGCTGGGCGAGTTCGGCCTCCCAGTCCCAGCCGGTGCCCTGGACGTACTCCCAGCCACGGCCGGCCGGCGGGGCGATGGTCTCCATCGTGTCGAAGCGACCCGCCGTGGCGTCGATCGCGGTGGCGACCAGGTTCGGCTGGATGCGCACCCGCTGCTGGGTGGTCGTGGTGCCGGCCAGGTCGGCGTAGAACTTGTTCTCGTGGACGGCCAGCAGGGAGGCGTCCACGTGGGACACCGCGGCGTGGTCGAGCAGGCGCCGGCTCCAGTCTCCGAGCACGGCGATCTTCTCGGTGTCCGAGACGTCGAAGGGGTCGATCTCGTAGGCCGAGACCCAGGTGCGTGAGCCGTGGACGGGTTCGGCGGCCAGTTCGATCGGCTCGGTGTTGACCGGACGGCAGACCCGCGCGACCTCGACCGCCGCAGCGGCCGTGGCGGACACCGCTTCGGGGGTCAGGTCGACGCCTGAGGCGAACCCCCACGTGCCGTCCAGAACGACGCGGACCGCGTAGCCGATGTCGGAGCTGCGGGCGTTGGCCTCGAGTCGGCCGTCCCGAAGTCGGACGCCTTGTGACTGCAGTCGTTCGAGCCGGAAATCGGCGTGCGAGACACCCGCGGCGCGCGCAGTCGACAAGGCCGCGTCAGCGAGCCTCGCGCTGGGCAGGGCCAGGAATTCCGCAGATATGGAGTGGGTCACCGGACGACCCTATGACCACGGCCGGCCCGCAGTGCGCATGGTCGGATTCCTGGCGCGCGTGCTCCTTCGTCGCGCGCACGGCCAGTTCATCCGTGACGTCGACAGCCGGCCCGGACGTCGCCGCCCCAAGGAGTGGCCGTGAGTTTCGTCCCACCGGTTGCCCGGTGCTCACGACTCGACACCGAGAAAACGGAACCAGTCAAATGGGGGTTATTCCGGAAATGTCAGGAATTGAGCGTGACCCGGCGTCACACCCTCGGTAACTGGGATTCAAAACGCGGAATCAGGCCGCCTGCGGGGCGAGGCAGGGGCGACGCAGCCGCCGCGAAGCGACGCGGAGCGTCGCAATGAATTAGCCGACGAAACAATGGTTCGCGCTTTCCGCGAACACAGGCCGCCTGAGCAGGCACGGCCCCGCGAACTGACGAACGTCCCGGTTTCGTCAGTCCGCGGAGCCGCGGGTGGTGCGCGCCGGGTGAAGGCAGACCCGACGGTGGTGCCGTCTCCGCGGCCCTGGCAGGGCGCCGGCGGAGTTCCCCGATGGAGTTCTCGAATCAGTGACCGGTACTTGCGTCGCTGCCCAATGAGACGTCGACGGTCTGCGTTGCGTTCCCTCGGATGTAGGTCAATGTCACCTTGTCGCCGGGTTGGTGGGACCGGACGTCGGCCACGAGGGAATCGGAGGTGTCGATGATCCGGTCGTCGGCCTTGATGACCAGGTCGCCCTTCTTCAACCCGGCCTTGTCGGCGGGCCCGCCGGCGGTGACCGACTTGATCAGCGCGCCGCGCTGCAGCAGGTTCGGGGAGCTGGAGACCTGCACGCCGAGCAGGGCGTGCGCGACCGCCTGGCCCTTGGCCAACTGGTCGGCCGCGAGCTTCGCCTCGTCGGCCGGGATCGCGAAGCCGAGGCCGATCGAACCGCTCTGTCCACCGAACGGACCGCCGCCGAGCGTGGCGATCGCCGAGGTGATGCCGATCAGGTTGCCGTTCATGTCGACCAGCGCGCCACCGGAGTTACCAGGGTTGATCGGGGCGTCGGTCTGGACGCCGTCGATGACGTTGGCCTCGCTGTTGGCGTTGGTGGTCCCGCTGCCCTGCGTGTCCTCCTGCGGCTGGATCGGTCGGTGCAGCGCGCTGATGATGCCGCTGGTGACCGTGCCGGACAGGCCCAGCGGGGAGCCGATCGCGACGACCTGCTGACCGACGGACAGCTCGGCGGAGCGGCCGAAGTTGATCGGGGTGGCGTCGGTCACGCCGTCGGCCTTGATCACCGCGAGGTCGGTGACCGGGTCGGCCTTCACCAGCGTGGCCTTCACGGTCTTGCCGTTCTGGAAGGTCACCGCGAGGTCGCCCTGACCGGCCACGTGATTGTTGGTCAGGATCAGCCCGTCGTTGCTGATCACGATGCCGCTGCCGCTGCCCTCGACGGTGTCGGAACTCGAGCCCGAACCCGACCCGGAGCCGGAGCCGGACCCGCCGTTGCTGTTGCCGTTGCCGTTGCCGCCGAAGCCCGGGAAACCGGGGATGACCGAGCCACTGGTGTTGCTGGGCAGATTGCTGACGTCGATCGAGACGACGCTGGGCAACACCTTGGCCGCCACCTGCTGGATGCTCCCGCCGCCGGGCTCGACGCTGCCGCTGCCGGCGGGCGGGCCGAGCGAGCTGATCACGTGGCTGCTGGAGCTGTTCGCCGCGTGGTAGCCGGCCGCGCCGCCGATGCCACCGCCGACCAACAGGGCCACCAGCGCTATCGCCACCAGCGTCTTCGAGCCGGCGGAGGTGCGGCTGCGCGGCGGCGGCAGCGGGAGGCCGGGGAACGGGGCGGTGGCGCCGGTCCCGTACGCGCTGGTCCCATAGGTGGCGGCGCCGTAGGCCGGCGTCGGGCTGTAGGCGGACTGCCCGAAGCCGGTGTCGCCCGCGTAGCCGGCCTCGTAGGCCGACTGGTAGCCCTGCGCGCCGGTGGAGCCCGAGGAGCCGTGGCTGCCGTAGTCGTACGGCGGCGGCTGGGGAGTCGGCTGCTGGTACGGCGGATGAGCCTCCGCCTCGGGTTGGGGCGGCTCGTGGCCGGCGCCCGGCTGCCCGCCGGCGTTCGGCGGGTGCTCACCCGGGGCCGACTCGGGCGGCTGGGGCGGCTGGGTTCCCCAGGGGTTGTTGCTGTCCGGGGGGATCGGGGCGTCGGTGTCATCCATACACCCAAGATTCCCAGATCGCCTGTCAGGACGATTAGGGGCCCGTGTGTGTTACGGAAGAGGAATGGGGCAAACGTAGCCGCATCAGGGCACCGCCTTGGGGTGCGCGGTCCGCGGTAACGGTTCCCCCATGACGTTCCGCGGCCTGTCGGACGATCGCCAGCCCCAGCCCGGAGCCCGGCATCGTCCGGGATTCCTCGGACCGGTAGAACCGCTCGAACACGAACGGCAGGTCGGCCTCGGCGATGCCGGGACCCTCGTCCGCGACGCTGACCACGCCGTCGGAGAGCCGTACCGTGACCGTGCCACCGGCCGGGCTCCACTTGCCGGCGTTGTCGAGCAGGTTCAGCACGGCCCGCTCCAGCGCCCGGGCGTCGCCGAACACCGTCCACGGCCGGACGCGGACGTCGAAGTGGACCTCCGGCGCGCGTCGACGGGCCCGCTCGACGGCCGCGTTGACCACCTCGGCCATGTCGACCGGGCGACCCTCGGACTTCTCCACGTCGTCGCGGGCCAGTTCGACCAGGTCGCTGACCAGCCCGGTCAGCTCCTCGACCTGGGCGACCACGTCGTCCAGCAGTTCGGCCTTGTCGGTGGCCGACAGGCCCAGGCCGCCGTGGGCCTGCTTGAGCAGGTCCAGGTTGGTCCGCAGGCTGGTCAGCGGGGTGCGCAACTCGTGGCCGGCGTCGGCAACCAGCCGCCGCTGCCGTTCCCGGGACCGTTCGACGGCCGTGAGCATCGCGTTGAAGCTGTTCCCGAGCCGGGCCAGTTCATCGTCGCCGCGCACGTCGATCAGTTGCAGCTCACCGGTGCGGGCCACGTGTTCGACGGCCACGGTGAGGTCGGTGACCGGCCGCAGTCCCCGCCGGGCGACCAGCACGCCGGCGTATGCGGCCAGGGCCACACCGGCGACGCCGATCACCAGCAGCGCGGTCTCCTGGGCCCGCAGGGTGCGGTCGATCTGGTCGGTGGACTCGGCGAACACCAGCGCCGTCGGCGGGTTCGGGTTGACCTGGGCGTTCTTCTCGTCCTTGGGGTCCTTCAGACCGGTGGTGTTCAGGCCCTTCGGCACCGGGATCGCGACGACGCGGAACTGCGAACCCTCCTTGCACAGGATGATGTCCGGGTTCGGGTGGCAGGCGACGGTCCGGATCGACCCGGGGGAGACGGGCCGACCGTCGGGCAGTCGGGCCGCGACCGCCCTCTCCTGCGGGCCGATCGGTGGGTTGTCCTCCGGGCTCAACCGGATCGGCAGGTCCTGCGGGTTGGGGTCGAGCAGCGCGATACGGGTGTCGGCCGCCGCGAAGATCCCCTTCGGCAGTCGGACCAGGCCCTCGATGTCCTGCACCTGCAGGACGGCCTGGGCGCGACCGATCACGCTCTGGTCGAAGGAGTCGTAGATCTGGGTGCGGATCGTGAAGAACGCCGCCAGCGACGTCAACGAGACCGTGATGCCCACGACGACCGCGACCAGCGCGGCGACCCGGACGCGCAGGCTCAGGTTCGAGAACCCGGTGACGAGCATCTGCGGCAGCGCCCGCCACTGTCGCACCTTCAGCGGCGACGGCCCCGGCGGCAGCTCCTGGCTCGTCGGGCGCAGGGCCGCGATGTCGCGCAGCCTGGCGGGCGTGGCGCCGTCGATCAGCGCGGCCCAGTCGGCGCGGTCCGGTGCCTTCGGCGGGGCCTCGCCGAAGGAGGTGCTCGGCCCGGCCGGGCGACGCAACCAGTCGGGTGCTTGGCGTACGCGGTCGTCGGCGGGGGGCGCGCTCACCGGGGCCACCAACCGGCCGGGCGCGCCGCCCGGCGCATCACGGAGGCGTCTCGCGCAGCACGTACCCGACGCCGCGCACGGTGTGCACGAGTCGTGGTCCGCCCTCGGCCTCGGTCTTGCGACGCAGGTACCCGACGTAGACCTCGAGGGAGTTCGCGGTGGTGGGGAAGTCGAACCCCCACACCTCCTCGAGGATGCGCTCCCGGCTGAGCACCTGGCGTGGGTGGCGCAGGAACAGCTCCAGCAGGGCGAACTCGGTGCGGGTCAGTTTCAGGTCGTGCTCGCCGCGGTGCACCTCGCGGGTGGAGGTGTTCATCGACAGGTCGACGAAGGCCAGGTGGCCCGGGTCGGCCTGGTCGGACTCGCTGCCGGAACGGCGCAGCAGCGCGCGCAGGCGGGCCAGCAACTCCTCGAGCGCGAACGGCTTGGGCAGGTAGTCGTCGGCGCCGGCGTCGAGTCCGGCGACGCGGTCGGCCACGGCGTCGCGGGCCGTCAGCACGAGGATCGGGACGTCGTCGCCGGTGGCGCGCAGCGCGCGGCAGGCCTCCAGGCCACCCATCCGCGGCATCATCACGTCGAGCACGAGCGCGTCGGGTCGGTTCGTCGCAATCTGCCCGAGCGCGGCGGCGCCGTCGGCGGCGAGGTCGACCTCGTAGCCGTTGAACGTCAACGACCGACGAAGCGACTCACGGACCGCCCGGTCGTCGTCGACGACGAGAATGCGCATGCGCCCAAGTGTGCCCCAGGTTGCGCCGCTTCGCGTGGGTTCAGGCGCGGGTCACACCCAGTTCGGGGTCGTCGACGGCGAAGGTCCGTACCGGGCCGGGCTCGGTCGACTCGCGGGTCTCGAACCGGACGGTGACCCGGCCCAGCCCGGAGCCCCAGACCCAGCCCGCGCCGAGCCGCCGGTGGTGCACGTCCTGGCCGGGCACCCAACGGGTCGGCCGCTCGTCGGCCGGCGGTTCCGCGGGCTCGGCCGACCCCTCGGCGGCCGGCTCGGGCGCAAGGTCGAACAGGTCCTCCTGGGTCCAGTCGGTCAGGCCGCTGACGCCGACCCCTAGCAGCCGCAGTCCGTCGGTGGTGTCGACGGCGGCCAGCAGGCGCCGTGCGGCCGCGCCGACTGCCCGCCCGTCGTCGGTCGGGCCCGGCAGGGTGGCCGAGCGAGTCAACGTGGAGAAGTCGGGCTTGCGGGCCTTGAGCGTGACCGTGCGCGCGGACAGCCCGGACTCCCGCAGTCGGGCCGTGACCACCGCGGCCATCCGGTCGACGACGGCGGCCAAGGTGGCCCGGTCGACGAGGTCGCGCTCGAAGGTGTCCTCCACGCTGACCGACTTGGCCTCCCGGTGCGCGGTGACCGGCCGGGTGTCCTCGGCCCGCGCCAGCTGGGCCAGCAGTCGGCCGTGGGCGCCGCCGAGCAGCGCCACCAGGTCGTCCTCGCCGACCGTGCCGAGGTCGGTCACGGTGTGCACGCCGATCTGTCGCAGCCGGGCCTCGGTGGCCGGGCCGACGCTCCAGATCCGCCGCACCGGCATGGGCCCGATCAGTTCCAGCTCCGCACCCGGCGGCACGACCCGCAGCCCGTCGGGCTTGTCCAGGTCCGAAGCGATCTTCGCGACCAGCTTCGAGGTACCGGCACCGACCGAGGCCCGCAGTCCGGTGCCGGCGTGCACGGCGGCCTTCAGCTCGGCGGCCACCGCGCGGACCCGGCCGGTGTCCCACCGGTCGCCGGCGGCAGCCAGGTCCACGAAGCACTCGTCCAACGAGATCGGTTCGCAGACCTCGCTCAGCCGGCCGAGGGTGTCCATCACGATCGTGCTGACCTCGCGGTAGGCGCTGAACCGGCCGGCCAGGAAGGCGGCGTTCGGACACAGCGCGCGGGCCTGGGCCATCGACATCGCCGACCCGACTCCGAACGGGCGCGCCTCGTACGAGGCGGTGGCGACCACACCGCGCGGCCCGATGCCCCCGACGATCACCGGCTTGCCGCGCAACGACGGCTTGTCGCGCTGCTCGACGGCGGCGAAAAACGCGTCGAGGTCCAGATGCAGGACAGTGGGTTGGTCACGCATCTGAGCGAGTGTGGCGAGCGAGGAACGAGTGAGGAGCCCGAGGGACATCGGGCTCGCGGCGAGCCTGAGCGACATCGGGCGCAGGGGGTGGTGTCCCCCAACCACCGCCGCCGGGGGTGGCCACCTCGAGCACGTCCCCGATATCGGCGGACACGCTGTCGCAGCCGCGCAGCGCGACCACGGTGCCGTCGGCGCGGACCAGCCGGTTGCTGCCCAACGCGCCCGGTGCGCCGCCGGCCATCCCGTACGGCGGCACCCGGCGGTGCCCGGACAGCAGGCTGACGTCGACCGGGGCGGTGAACCGCAGCCGGCGCAGGGCCCCGTCGCCGCCGCGGTGCACCCCGGCGCCGCCGGTGCCCGCCCGGATCGAGAATTCCTCGACCACGACGGGGAATCTGGTCTCGAGCACCTCCGGGTCGGTCAGCCGGGAGTTGGTCATGTGGGTCTGGATCACCGGTGCACCCGGGCCCTCCGGTCCGGCGCCGGAACCGGAGCCGACCGTCTCGTAGTACTGGTGCTCGGCGTTGCCGAACGTCACGTTGTTCATCGTCCCGGAGCCCTCCGCGGCGACGCCCAACGCGCCGTAGAGCGCGCCGGTGATCGCCTGCGAGGTCTCCACGTTGCCGGCCACCACCGCGGCCGGCGGGCTGGGCGCAAGCATCGAACCCGCCGGCACGACGATCCGCAGCGGTCGTAGGCAACCGTCGTTCAACGGGATGTCGCGGTCGACGAGTGTGCGGAACACGTAGAGCACCGCCGCGGTGACGATCGAGGACGGGGCGTTGAAGTTGTCCGCCAACTGCGGGCTGCTGCCGGTGAAGTCGACGGTGGCCGCCCGGGCGGCGCGGTCCACCGCGACCCGCACCGCTATCACCGCCCCGTTGTCCATCTCGTAACGGAACTGACTGTCAGTCAGATTGTCGATCACGGCGCGGACCGCCGCCTCCGCGTTGTCCAGCACGTGCCCGGCGTAGGCGGTCACCGCCGCCGTGCCGAAGGTGGCCAGCGCCCGGTCCAGTTCACCCAGCCCGGTGGCGTTGGCCGCGACCTGGGCCCGCAGGTCGGCCAGATTCACCTCCGGGGCCCGCGACGGGTACCGGCCCGCGGTCAGTACCGCCATGGTCGCCGCCGTGCGAAAGGTCCCGTCGCGCACCAGCAGGTGCGCGGTCAACCGCACGCCCTCCTCGTCGATGGTGCGGCTGTCGGCCGGCATCGAACCCGGGGAGCGGCCGCCGATCTCGGCGTGGTGGCCGCGCGAGGCCAGGAAGAACAAGGGGGCGTCGGGGGTCGCATCACCGGCGTGCTCCAGTTGCTCCGCCCACACCGGGGTCACCACGGTCACGTCGGGCAGGTGCGTGCCGCCGCGGTAGGGGTCGTTGAGCGCGTACACGTCGCCCGGGCGCATCCCCGGTCCGCACTCGGTGATCAGCGCGGCCACCGCCGCGCCCATCGAGCCCAGGTGCACCGGCATGTGCGGGGCGTTCGCGATCAGCCGACCGGCCGAGTCGAACACCGCGCAGGAGAAGTCCAGGCGCTCCTTGATGTTCACCGACCGGGCCGTGGCGGCCAGCCGCGCGCCCATCTGCTCGGCGATCGCCATGAACAGGTTGGCGAAGATCTCCAGAAGCACCGGGTCGGCCGTGGTGTCCGCGGCGACGGCCGGGACCGCACGGGGGTGCCCGCGGCGCAGCACCAGGTGCCCGGCCACGCCGGGCCGGGCCACCCAACCCGGCTCGACGACCGTGGTGGACCCGTCCTCGGTGAGGATCGCCGGTCCGGCCACCGACTCGTCCGGACCGATCCCGTGGCGGGACCGCAGCACCGCCCGGTGCCAGGTGCCCGCGTCGTGGAACGGGACTGCGACCGCGACGTCGTGCTGCACCGGTGCCGCCGGGATCGGGCGGTCGCGGCCGTGCTCGGACCCGGTCACCCGCAGCGACTCGACGGCCAGCCCGCGGTCTGGTTCGAAGCCGAACAGTCGACGGTGCGCGGTTGCGGCGGCCGTCGTCATCGCCTCGATTCCGGACAGCTCGACCGGGATCGAGGCATCGGCGCCGGCGTAGCGTAGGTGCGCCTCGACGCTGACCCGGACATCCTCGGCGGCGACGCCCTGGGCGCCCAACTCGGCCCGAACCGCTGCGGTGAGTTCGCCGGCCACTGCGGTTAGCCGGTCCTCCAGGTCCGGCGTCAGGGGCTGCTCGACGGCCTGCTCGCGTATCGCGGTCAGCTCGGCCAGCCCGATCCCGACGGCGCACAGCAAGCCGGCCAGCGGCGGCACCAGCACGGTGTCGACGCCGAGTTCGTCGGCGATCGCGCAGGCGTGCTGGCCGCCCGCGCCGCCGAAGCTGAGCAGCGCGTAGCGCGACAGGTCGCGGCCGCGGCGCACCGAGATCGTCCGCACGGCGTTGGCCATCTCCGTCACGGCCACCCGGCGGAACCCCTCGGCGACCTGCTCGGAGGTGACCGCGCCGAGTTCGGCCGCCAACTCGGCGAACGCCGCCTGCACCGCGGGCAGGTCCATCGGTCGGTCGCCGGTCGGCCCGAACACGGCCGGCAGGTGCTCGGCGTGGATCCGGCCGAGCAGGAGATTCGCGTCGGTGATCGTGAGCGGGCCGCCGCGGCCGTAGGCGGTCGGGCCGGGCTGCGCACCGGCCGAGTCCGGACCGACCCGGTAGCGGTCGTCGACGACGGCGAGCACCGAACCGCCGCCGGCGGCGATCGTGTGGATGGCCAACATCGGGGTGCGCAGCGGGACGCCGGCGATCTCGTTGTCCCGGTTGCGTTCGAAGCTGCCGGCGTAGTGCGAGACGTCGGTCGAGGTACCGCCCATGTCCAGGCCGACGAGTTCGGTGAAGCCCGCCCGGGCGGCCAGTTGCGCCGCGGCGACGACCCCGGCCGCCGGGCCGGACAGCACGGCGTCCTTGCCCCGCAGGTGGGCGGCCTCGGTCAGCCCGCCGTGCGAGGTCATCACCAGCAGCCGGACGCCGGGCAGTTCGGCCGCCAGTCGTGCCAGGTAGGCGTCGGTGATCGGGGACAGGTAGGCGTCGACCACGGTGGTCGCAGCCCGCGGCACCACCCGCAGCATCGGGTCGACGACCGCGGAGCAGGACACCTGCTCGAAGCCGACCTCGCGGGCGACCCGGGCCGCGGCGTGCTCGTGCTCCGGGTGGAGGTGGGCATGCAGGCACACCACCGCCAGCGACTGCGCGCCGGCCGCCCGGGCGGCGGCCAGGTCCGTCCGCAGCCGCTCGAGGTCCGGGGCGCGCAGCACGGTGCCGTCGTGAGCGACCCGCTCGGCGTATCCCAGGACGGTCTGCTGCAGCGGCGCGGGCCGGACGAGGGTGCGGGCGAAGATCCGCGGGCGGTGCTGGTCGCCGATCGTCGGCAGGTCGGTGAACCCGTCGGTGATCAGCAGGGCGGTGCGCGCACCGCGGCGTTCCAGCAGGGCGTTGGTGGCCACGGTCGTGCCCAGCCGGACCGAGGCGACCCGGTCGGTGGGCACCGCCGCGTCGGCCGGCGTCCCGAGCAGTTCGCGGATCCCGGCCAAGGTGGCGTCGGGGTAGTGGCCGGGGTTCTCCGACAGCAGCTTGCGGGTGTGCCAGCGGCCGTCCGGGGCGCGGCCCACGACGTCGGTGAACGTCCCGCCGCGGTCGACCCAGAACTCCCAGCGCTCGGACGACCCAGCGCCGGTCGCCAGTTCCGTCCCAACCATCCCGCGAGCCTCCATTCGTTTCAGTTGTCACATAGCTAACTTGAGTCCCAGTTGGCCGGACGGGGACAGCCGGAGCCGACAGATCGAGCCGACGAGAGGGCTCCCATGATCGAGGCACGCAACCTGCGCAAGACATACGGCTCCCAGGTCGCGGTGGACGACCTCTCCTTCGACGTCCGTCCCGGCCTGGTCACCGGCTTCCTGGGCCCCGACGGCGCGGGCAAGTCCTCGACCATCCGACTCATGCTCGGCCTCGACCACGGTGGTGGCCAGACCCGCTTCGAGGGCGTTCCCTACCGTCGGCTGAACCAGCCGATGCGCGTCGTCGGCGCGGTCGGCGACGCGCGGGCCTTCCACCCCGGGCGACGGGCGCGCTCGCACCTGCGGATGCTCGCCACCGCCCAGGGCATCACCCGGGAGCGGGTCGACGAGGTGCTGGAGTGGGTCGGTCTGGCCGACGTCGCCGACCGGCGGCTGCGGACCTTCTCGATCGGCATGAGCCAGCGCCTGGCGCTCGGCGCCGCACTGCTCGGCGATCCGCGGGTGCTGATCCTGGACGAGCCCACCGAGGGCCTGGACCCGGCCGGGGCGAAGTGGCTGCGCGGGTTCCTGCGCGCCTTCGCCGCCGAGGGCCGGATCGTGTTCATCTCCGGCAACGACGTCAGCGCGTTGGCCCAGACCGCCGACCACCTCGTGGTGATCGAGAAGGGCCGCCTGATCGCCGACGAGCCGACGGCGGTGTTCGTCGGCCGGCACGGGGTCGGGGAACTGGTGCTGGTGCGTACCCCGCACCTGGAGCGCCTGGGTCGGCTGCTCTCGGCCACGGGCGCCCGGGTGCGCCGCGCCGAGGACCATCAGCTCGCGGTGTCCGGCCTGGACCTGGCCACAGTCGGCGACCTGGCCTTCCGCAACGGAATCGTGATCCACCAACTCAGCTCCGGGGTGGCCACCCTGGACGCGCCGTTCGACGAGCCGAGCACCCCGCGCTGGGGCGACTCGTTCATCCCGGCGCAGAGCCCGTCGCGCCTCGAGCCGTCCGAGTTCGGCTGGTCCGGCGACGACACCCAGAACATCTCGGTCTCGGACCTGTTCGGCCGGAACGAGCCGTGAGCGCAGTTCCGCAGACCAGCCGGCGCGACCAGGGGGAGAACCGATGAGAACGACGCTGATCGCCGCGGTCCGGTACGAGTTCGTGCGGACGCGGTCGGTGCGCTCGACGTGGGGCCTGGCCCTGGGCATGTGCGCCCTCAACGGCTTGGCCACGATGTCGATCGCGCAGGAATTCCTGAACGGGTCGCGCACGACGGCCCTGCCGGCCGACGTGCTGCGGCTGCTCACCGGCGGTTCGCTGGTCGCCTCGATCTGCGGGGTCACGCTGCTTGCCGGCCTGCTCGGCGTCGTGATCGGCGGCCAGGACCAGCACCGGGGGATGAGCGCCGCCACGCTGCTGGCGGTGCCGCGTCGCGGTGTGCTGCTGTGCGCCCGACTGCTGGTGACGGCCGTCTGGGCCGCGGTGGCCACGAGTGCCGCGCTTGTCGTGTCCTACGCGGTCGCCTGGCAGCGGCTGGGCAGCGCGTGGGGGTTCGGGGTGCTCGGGCACGGACACGTCGCGGCCGCGTTGGCCGGTGAGGTCGTGCTGGCGATGCTGACCGCGTTGTTCGGTCTCGGCTTGGTCGGGGTCGTCCGGCGGACGTTCGTCGCCGGTGCGATCCTGCTGGCGCTGCCGCTGGTGGTCGAGCCGGCCGTGAACCGGATGCTGCTCCACGACAACAGCACGATGTCCCGAACCGCTCTGGACTACCTGCCGTTCCGGTCCGCGGGCAAACTCGTCGACCTGGTCTCGCAGCGGGGCGGCGGTTCGACCCTGTGGTCCGCGCCCGCATCGCTGGGCGGCGTGATCTTCCTGCTGCTGGTCGCGGCCGCGACCGCCGCCGGTGGCGCGTTCCTGCTCAACCGCGACGTCTGAGGTCGCGCCAGGACGGCCCGCCGATCCGGCGCGCCGTGGCAGGATCCGTTCATGGGTTTCCAGATCACCAACGACCCGGCGGCCGACGCTGTCCTGGACGAGTACCCGCTCGCGGTCGTGATCGGTATGCAACTGGATCAGCAGTACCCGATCGAACATGCCTTCCGGGGCGGCTGGAAGATCCTCTCCCGGTTCGGGTCGCTGGACCCGGCGGTGATCGCCGCCGCCGACCCGGACAAGTTCACCGAGCTCTGTCGAACCCCGCCCGCGATCCACCGCTACCCGGCGGCCAAAGCCGCACGGGTGCAGGAACTGGCCGTGCTGGTGGAGGCCAAGTACGACGGGGACGTGACCCGGCTCTGGAGCGAGGCCAAGACCGGCGCCGACCTGTACAAGCGGCTCAAGGAACTCCCCGGCTTCGGCGACCAGACCGCGCGGATCCTCCTCGCACTGCTCGGGAAGCAGTTGGGCGTGCAGCCGACCGGCTGGAAGGCGGCGGCCGGCGACTATGCGTTGAAGGGCTACCGCTCGGTCGCCGACGTCACCGGCCCGGACGCGCTGGCGAAGGTCCGGGAGTTCAAGAAGCAGAAGAAGGCAGCCGCCAAGGCCGCCACGGAGGCAGCCGGTGGCTGACGCGGGCGGGGCCGCTGCGCGGACCGCGGATCTGGAACTGGCCGGGGCGATGCTGCGGCACGCCCCGGTGCCGTTCGCGGTCCTGGACACCGAGCTGCGGTACCTGATCGTCAACGACGCCCAGGCGGCCCTGCACGCCGTGTCGGTCGAGCGGCACCTCGGCCACCGCCCGACCGAGATCCTGCCCGCCGACCTCGCGGCACACATCGAGGCCGCGGCCGCCGACGTCCTGGCATCCGGGCGCCCGCAGCGCATCGGCGAGCCGGTGCCCGCCCCCGGCGCGGCCGGCCGGTCGTTCGCGGCGTCCTGGTACCCCGTCCACGATCCGGACGGCCGGCTGATCGGCGTGGCCGCGATGCTGAGCGAGACCACCGACCTGCTGCGCTCCAACCGCGCCCTGCGGGCCAGCGGCGATCGCGCCCAGCGGCTGCTGGAGTCGACGACTCGGCTGGCGCCCGCGCTGCGCGTCGAGCAGGTGCTGGCCACCATGACCGAGATCGGGCGGGACGCGCTCGGCGCCGACTACACCGGGATCGGCGTGGTCAACAACGGTCGCATCCGGCTGCCGGTCCCGCTCGGCGCCAATCGGCCCGACCCGTGGATCGAGGTGGCGCCCTCGGAGCAGACGCTGGTGGCGCTCGCGCTGCGCGACGGCAAGCCGATCTACGTCGAGGACGGCACGCGGTACCTGGAACTGGTGACCAGCGCGGCGACTCGGCAGCTGCTCGCCGAGATCGACGAACGCTCCTGGGCGCTGGTTCCGCTGCGGACCACCGGCGCGCCCTTCGGGGTGCTGCGGCTGGCATTCCGGACCGAACGGGTGCTGGCCGCCGGGGAGCGGTTGTTCCTGGAGGCGTTGGCCGGGCAGTGCGCGATGGCCGTGGAGCGGGCCCAGCTGTACGAGCGGGAACGCGACGCCGTGGTGCTGCTGCAGCGCAGTCTGCTGCCGACCGAGGTCCCGCCGACGCCCGGACTCGAGGTGGCCTGCCGTTACCTGCCGGGCCGTGCGGAGTCCGCGGTCGGCGGCGACTGGTACGACGTGTTCGCGCTGCCGGACGGTCGGTTCGCCCTGGTGGTCGGCGACGTGATGGGCAACGGCCTGGAGGCTGCCTCGTGCATGGGCCGGGCCCGGGGCGCCCTGCGGGCGTTCGCGCTCGGCGACCCCGACCCGGTGGCGGTCTTCACCGGCCTGGACCGGTTGTTCCAGGCCGCGGAGGAGCCGGAGATGCTCACCACCTGCGTGTACGGGGTGATCGACGCGGCCGAGGGCACGATGGCCACCGGCAACGCCGGCCACCTGCCGCTGTTCGTCTCCCGGGTCGACGGATCGGTGGAGATGGTCGTGGCCGACCCGCCCGGGACCCCGTTGGGCTGGGCCGAGCCCCGGGTGCCCGGCCCATGGCTGCGGTTGTCGCCGGGGGACGTGCTGGTCGCGTTCACCGATGGCCTGGTCGAGAGCCGCGACCGAGCCCTGGACGTCGGGCTCGCGGCCGTCGCTGAAGCGCTGCGCGAGGCGCAGGGCCGGTCGGCCGAGGAGGTGTGCGACCGGGTCCAGGCGGCGCTGCTCGCGGGCCGTCCGCGAGACGACGACGTGACGCTTCTGGTAGCCCGGCTGCAGCCCGGCGCGCCCTAAGCCGAGTGGCGGCCCGACACCTTTGGCGCGGCCGTGTCAAAATGGTCGCTCAGGTGCCCGTTTCCGTTCTTGCGGTCGGACGCCGTACCTCCCCCTCAACTACGCCGAGAGGCAGTTCGTGTCGGTTACGACGTCCCCTCACCCCGAGCCCGACGGTCCCCGGCCGTCTGGTCGGACCAGCGCAGCTCGTGCGGCCTCCCCGCGCGTCGCCGCGACCGAGACCGTGGAGGCCAAGCCCGCCCGGTCCCGAGCCGCCGCGGCTGCGGAGCCCGCCGCCAGGCCGGCGCGCAAGACGGCCGCCAAGGCGCCGGAGGCCGACGGGGCCCCGAAGCCGGCCCGCAAGACGGCGGTCAAGGGCGCGATCGCCGAGGAGGCCAAGGCGCCTAAGGCCGTCGCCGCCAAGCCCGGCGACGAGGACGGCCCGGACGACGAGGTCGTCGAGGAGGCCGAACTCGAGGGCCTGGTCGAAGAGGTCGTCGCGGGGACTGCACTGGTCGTCGAGGAGGCGGAGCCCGCCGCCGAGGAGCCCTCGGGTCCGGCCGGTGAGGAACTGGAGGCCGAGGAGTTCGTCCTCTCCGACGATGACGACGACGAGCCGGCCGCGCAGGTCGTGCAGGCGGGCGCGACCGCCGACCCGGTCAAGGACTACCTGAAGCAGATCGGCAAGGTCCCGCTGCTCAACGCCGAGCAGGAGGTCGAGCTCGCCAAGCGCATCGAGGCCGGCCTGTTCGGCGAGGAGAAGCTGAACTCCGACGAGAAGCTGTCGCCGAAGCTGCTGCGCGAGCTGCAGATCATCGCCGAGGACGGCCGTCGGGCGAAGAACCACCTGCTCGAGGCGAACCTGCGACTGGTCGTGTCGCTGGCCAAGCGCTACACCGGCCGCGGCATGCTGTTCCTGGACCTGATCCAGGAGGGCAACCTCGGGCTGATCCGTGCGGTCGAGAAGTTCGACTACACCAAGGGCTACAAGTTCTCGACCTACGCGACCTGGTGGATCCGGCAGGCGATCACCCGCGCCATGGCCGACCAGGCCCGCACCATCCGTATCCCGGTGCACATGGTCGAGGTCATCAACAAGCTGGCCCGCGTCCAGCGGCAGATGCTGCAGGACCTCGGCCGGGAACCCACCCCGGAGGAGCTGGCCAAGGAACTCGACATGACCCCGGAGAAGGTCATCGAGGTCCAGAAGTACGGCCGTGAGCCGATCTCGCTGCACACCCCGCTGGGCGAGGACGGCGACTCGGAGTTCGGCGACCTGATCGAGGACTCCGAGGCGATCGTCCCGGCCGACGCGGTGTCGTTCACGTTGCTCCAGGAGCAGCTGCACTCGGTGCTGGACACGCTGTCCGAGCGCGAGGCCGGGGTGGTCTCGATGCGCTTCGGCCTGACCGACGGCCAGCCGAAGACGTTGGACGAGATCGGCAAGGTCTACGGGGTGACCCGCGAGCGGATCCGGCAGATCGAGTCCAAGACCATGTCGAAGCTGCGCCACCCGTCGCGCTCCCAGGTCCTGCGTGACTACCTGAACTGAGGCCGCACCCGGTGGGCAGGCTCAGTGGCCGGCCGGGGCCGAGTTCGAGCTCTCCGCGCCGCTGGTCGGCGGGTTCCAGTGGGTGGCCGAGTAGCTGATGACGCCGGCGGTGCTGAGCAGGGCGCCGATCATGGCCAGTCGCACGGCCAGTTGGGTGGCGAAGGAACGGATCGTCACGAGCACCCCTGCGGTCCGGCGTTGTCCCGACACCGGTTCGACGGGAGGCCCTGACTGGGGGTTTCATACCTTTGGCCCGAGCCGACTCATGCGTTCGGCTGATACCGGGCTGTTTCTCGGATCCGAATGTGCTGTGAAAAATCGCATTGCGTGAGTTCCCGCAAACGAGATCGATTCACACGAATCGTCAAGTTCCACAGCCGCGAGGCGGGGATCACACCCGTTCGGCGGTCGGAAAACGGACGCGGCGAGCACCCCCGGATGGGTGCTCGCCGCGACAGACCGATTGGGCCCGTTGGGCTACTTCTCGTCCTCCGTGGGACCGGCCGGCGTGGTGCTCAGCCGAGCCGTCTGGTCGTGGAACTCACGCGCGACCTCGCGCAGCTTCAGCTCGTGCTGCCGCCCGTGGTGGGCGCAGAACAGCAGTTCACTCTTGGTGAGGACCACCCGGACGTAGGCCTGCGCACCGCAGCGGTCGCAGCGGTCGGCGGCCGTCAGCGCTTCAGATCCTGCAAGAACCGTGGTCACGATTGCCTCATCTCGTCATGGCGGTACGAGAGTTAGAACAATACGGCGGACGTGAATCGTTCCCGTTCACCGACGTTACCTTCTCGGCGCGCCGAAACCAGTTCTCAAGCCATACACAACGCCAAACCTTGGCGTTCACCTTCAGTTGGGCCCCTGCGGTCCCGGCCTTGTGTGTGCGCTTGGACTTGCTCCTACCCCGCGCAGGTTCCGGTGAAAGGTGGGATTTGTCCGAACGGCGCAACTGCCTCCTCCGAACGTACGAGGTGTGGCGCGATCCGACACGTCCCGAGCGCGGCGTGTCGGCGCGCCCGCCACAGGCACGAGTAGATTTCGGACCGTGACCGCGCGTACCGCTGCTGCCGCTGGTGCGCCTGCACCTGGGGCGGGCTACACCGCCCGCCATCTCATGGTTCTCGAGGGCCTCGAGGCTGTCCGTAAACGTCCCGGGATGTACGTCGGGTCGACGGACGGCCGCGGGCTCATGCACTGCCTCTGGGAGATCATCGACAACTCCGTCGACGAGGCCCTGGCCGGGCACTGCACCTCGATCGAGGTGACCCTGCACCCCGACGGCTCCGCCGAGGTGCGCGACGACGGCCGTGGCATCCCCGTGGACACCGAGCCCCGGACCGGCCTGTCCGGCGTCGAGGTCGTGATGACCAAATTGCACGCCGGCGGGAAGTTCGGTGGGGGTTCCTACGCCGCTACCGGCGGCTTGCACGGCGTTGGTGCGTCCGTGGTGAACGCGTTGTCCTCCCGGCTCGACGTCGAGGTCGACCGCGACGGGGCGACCCAGGCGATCAGCTTCCGACAGGGCACCGCCGGTGCCTTCGCCGGCGACGGGCCGAAGGCGAAGTTCACCGCGTCCTCCGGGTTGACCCAGGTCCGTCGGGTAGCCAAGCGGGTGACCGGCACCCGGGTCCGGTTCTGGCCGGACCGGCAGATCTTCCTGCCCGAGGCCGCGTTCTCGGTCGAGGACCTGCACACCCGCAGTCGGCAGACGGCGTTCCTGGTCCCGGGTCTGAAGATCCGGGTCACCGACGCGCGGTCGCCGAAGGAGGTCACCGAGGAGTCCTACTGCTTCGCCGGTGGGTCCACCGAGTTCTGCGAGTTCCTCGCGCCGGACACCGCGATCATGGACACCCTGCGGATCACCGGTTCGGAGACGTTCACCGAGACTGTGCCGGTGCTCGACGAAGCCGGTCACATGACCGTCTCCGAGGTCGAGCGCGAACTCGAGGTCGACATCGCCCTGCGGTGGGGAGCGGGTTACGACACGACGGTCCGCTCGTTCGTGAACATCATCGCCACGCCCAAGGGCGGCACCCACGTCGCCGGGTTCGAGCGCGCGCTGGCGAAGACGTTCAACGAGGTCGCCCGGGGGCAGAAGTTGCTCAAGGTCAACGAGGACGCGCTGGCCAAGGAGGATGTGCTCGAAGGCCTGACCGCAGTGGTCACGGTGCGACTGGCCGAACCACAGTTCGAGGGTCAGACCAAGGAGGTGCTGGGCACTTCCGCGGCCAGCCGCATCGTGGCCCGCGTGGTCGAGCGGGAGCTACGCAACTTCCTCACCGCCACCCGTCGCGCGGACAAGACGGCGGCGCGTTCGGTGCTGGACAAGGTCGTCGCCGCGGCCCGGGTCCGGGTCACCGCCCGCCAGCACAAGGAGCACCAGCGTCGCAAGAACGCACTGGAGACCTCGTCGCTGCCGGCGAAGCTGGCCGACTGCCGCAGCGAGGACGTGGACCGCAGCGAGCTGTTCATCGTCGAGGGTGACTCGGCGCTGGGCACCGCCAAGATGGCCCGCAACTCCGAGTTCCAGGCGCTGTTGCCGATCCGCGGCAAGATCCTCAACGTCCAGAAGGCCGGCGTCGGCGACGTGCTGAAGAACGCCGAGTGCGCCTCGATCATCCAGGTCGTCGGGGCCGGCTCCGGGCGAACGTTCGACATCGACGCGGCCCGCTACGGCAAGGTCATCCTGATGACCGACGCCGACGTCGACGGCGCCCACATCCGCACGCTGCTGCTCACGCTGATCCACCGCTACATGCGGCCGCTGGTCGACGCCGGACGGGTCTACGCGGCGATGCCGCCGCTGCACCGCATCGAGGTCGTCAACCCGGGCAAGAAGGCGAACGAGGTCATCTACACCTACACCGACGCCGAACTGCGCACGACGCTGGCGGACCTGACCAAGAAGAACCGGTCGTTCAAGGAACCGCAGCGCTACAAGGGTCTCGGGGAGATGGACCACGGCCAGTTGAAGTCGACCACGATGGACCCGGCCAGCCGGACGCTGCGCCGCATCACCGCCGGCGAACTGGACGAGGCCGAGAAGGTCTTCGACCTGCTCATGGGCTCGGACGTGGCGCCGCGCAAGGAGTTCATCGTGTCCTCGGCGAACCTGCTCGACCGCTCGCGCATCGACGCCTGAGCCCGAGCCGAGCCCCAAGCCTGCACTTCTGCTGCCTGTCCCACCTATCACTCGGGGCGGATAGGTGCGACAGGCAGCAGAAGTCGTCAGGTCGTGGGGCCGGCCACGGCGCCGAGCACCTTCTCGAATCGGACGCCGGAGCCGTCGCGACGGCCGTCCGCCTCGGGCAGGTCGACCGGGGCGCCCTTGGGATCGGCGGCCCGCGCCGGGGTGGCGCCGGCCCAGCCGAACGTGAGGACGTCCTCGCCCCTGAGGAACCGGTGGCAGCGCACGCCGCCGGTGCCGCGGCCCTTGCCCGGGTACTCCTCGAACGGGGCGACCTTGATCGACCCGCCGCCCACGTCGAGCGCCCCCGAGCTGCCGGAAACGGTGACCACCACCGCGGGTCGGATCGGGTCGACCACGCCGAACCAGGAGACCTTGGCGCCGTCGGTGACCCGGATCCCGGCCATGCCGGATGACGTCCGGCCCTGCGCGGTGACCGCACCGGCCGGGAAGCGCAGCAAGTGGGCATCGTCGGTGAGGAAGACCAGCTCGGCGGTGTCACTGGACACCGACGCGGCACCCACTACCGTGTCGCCCGGCTTGAGCGCGATTACCTCCCAGTCGTCCTTGTTGGCGGGCACGTCGTACTTCAGTCGTTTGACCACCCCGGTCGCCGTGCCCAGCGCCATCGTCGGCCCGTCCGGGTCCAGTGAGGCCAACGCGACGACCCGTTCGCCCTTCTCCAGCCGACAGAACTCGGTTACCGGGCCGCCGCCGGACAGCGCCGGTGGCGCGGCGGTGGGCGGCAGTGCGGGCAGGTCGACGACCGGCAGCCGGATCATCCGACCGCTGCTGGTGACCACGCCGATGTGGCCGCGCGCGGTCGCGGTGACCGCCGAGACGACCACGTCGTGCTTGGCCCGCTTGCCCTCGGTCGTCGGCGCTTCGGCGTTGGCGGTGCGGGCCAGCAGCCCGGCCGAGGACAGCAGGACCCAGCACGGGTCGTCGGTGACCTCGAGCGGCACCGGACCGGCCGCGACGCCGTCGGACTCCAGCAGCACCGTGCGGCGCGGGTCGGCGTGCTTGTCCGAGAGTTCCTTCAGCTCGGTCGAGACGGTCTTGCGCAGCAGGGCGTCGGACTCGAGCAGCGCCGTCAGTTCCTCGATGGAGGCGCGCAGTTCGGACTGCTCGCGCTCGAGCGCGAGGTTGTCGTAGCGGGTGAGCCGACGCAGCGGGGTGTCCAGGATGTAGTCGGCCTGAATCTGCGTCAGATCGAACACCTGCATGAGGCGTTCGCGGGCCGCGGCGGTGTCGTCGGAGGTCCGGATGACCGCGATGACCTCATCGATGTTCAGCAGCGCGATCAGCAGACCGTCGACCAGGTGTAGTCGGTCGGTGGCCTTCTGCCGACGGAACTCCGAGCGCCGCCGCACGACCTCGAAACGGTGCTCCAGGTAGACCTGGAGCAGTTCCTTCAGGCCCAGGGTCAACGGTTGGCCGTCGACCAGCGCGACCGCGTTGATCGCGAAGCTGTCCTCCAGCGGGGTCAGCCGGTAGAGCTCCGCCAGCACCGCCTCCGGGTTGAACCCGCCCTTGATCTTGATCTCCAGGCGCAGGCCCTGGGTGGAATCGGTCAGGTCGTCGACCGCCGCGATCCCGGCCAGTTTGCGCGCCGTGACGAGGTCCTTGATCCGCGAGATGACTTTCTCGGTGCCGACGCCGTAGGGCAGTTCGGTGACGACCACTGCTTTCTGACGGGCCGTCACGTTGCTGATGTGCGCGGTGGCGCGGATGCGGAACGAGCCGCGGCCGGTCTCGTAGGCCTCGCGGACGCCGTCCAGCCCGACGATCTTGCCGCCGGTCGGCAGGTCCGGGCCAGGCACGAAACGCATCAACGCGTCGAGGTCGGCGTTCGGGTGCGCGATCAGGTGTCGGGCGGCGGCGATGACCTCGCCGAGGTTGTGGGGCGCCATGTTGGTGGCCATGCCGACCGCGATGCCGGCGGCGCCGTTGACCAGCAGGTTGGGGAACGCCGCCGGGAGCACCGTGGGCTCCCGCTCGCGCCCGTCGTAGTTCGGCGCGAAGTCGACGGTGTCCTCGTGGATCGAGCGCACCAGGTCCATCGCCGGTTCGGCCAGGCGGCACTCGGTGTAGCGCATGGCGGCCGGGCCGTCGTCGAGCGTGCCGAAGTTGCCCTGGCCGTGGACGGTCGGCAGGCGCATCGAGAACGGTTGCACCATGCGGACCAGCGCGTCGTAGATGGCGCCGTCGCCGTGCGGGTGCAGTCGGCCCATGACCTCGCCGACCACGCGGGCCGACTTCACGGTGGACGTGTCGGGCCGAAGACCCATCTCGGCCATCTGGTAGAGGATCCGGCGGTGTACCGGTTTGAGGCCGTCCCGGGCGTCGGGCAGGGCCCGCGACCAGATCACCGAGTACGCGTACTCCAGGAAGGAGCCGCGCATCTCCTCGGCGACGTCGGTGATGATGATCCGCTCGTCGGGATGCGTTGGGGGCGGGGTGGCAGCCATGCGCTCATTCTCAGGCGCTGCTCGTGCTGAGCGTCGAAGGGCCACGCCCCAAAATTTCGCGACTTCTGCTGGGTGTCCCACCTATGGAGGTGCTGCGAAGGGTGGGACAGGCAGCAGAAGTCGGGTGGTTGGGGCGGCGTCAGGCGGTCAGGGCCACCGCGATCCGCGCGGCAACCTCGACGTTGGAGCGCGCCAGTGCGATGTTCGCCCCGAGTGCGGCACCGCCGGTGGCCTGCTGCAGGTGCGCGAGCAGGAACGGGGTCAGTTCTGCGCCGATCACGCCGGCACCGGCGGCTGCGGCAAGGGCACCGGCCAGGGCGGCTTCGTGGGCCGCCGGGTCCAGTGCGTCCGCGCGCGGGACCGGGTTGAGGAAGAGCACCGCGGAGGAAACACCGAGCGCGGCGTTCGCCTCCAGGATTGCGGCCGCCTCGTCCGGGGAGTCGACTCGCCAGGGACAGGGGAGACCGGTGGTGCGCAGGTAGAAGCCGGGCACCTCGTCGGTTCCGTAGCCGACCACGGCCACCCCGAGGGTCTCCAGGCGTTCCAGCGTCGCGGGGATGTCCAGGATCGACTTCATCCCGGCGCAGACCACGGCGATCGGCGCGCGCGCCAGGGCCTCCAGATCGGCCGAGACGTCCCATTGCGAGCCGTCGAGTCCCGCCCCATGGACCCCGCCGAGCCCGCCGGTGGCGAAGACCCGGATCCCGGCGCGGTGAGCCAGGTGCGCGGTGGCCGCGACCGTGGTGCCGCCGCTGCGACCCGACGCGACCGCCGGAGCCAGGTCGCGGACCGAGAGCTTGGCGACGTCCGCGCGGGCCAATCGCGGCAGGTCGGCGGCGCCCAACCCGATCCGGACCTGCCCGTCCAGCACCGCGATCGTGGCCGGGAGGGCGCCCGCGGCGCGGACCGCCGCCTCCAGGTCGCGGGCCAGCGCGAGGTTGTCCGGCCGCGGTAGGCCGTGCGTGATGATCGTGCTCTCCAGGGCCACCACCGGCCCGCCGGCAGCCAGCGCGGCGGCGACCTCCGGGGCGATCGTCGTGTGCTCCACGGCGGCACCGTAACGGCGTTCTTGTCCACAGCGGGAGCGGCCGTGCGCGGCGGGCCGCCCGTCGGTGGAAGGATTCCGGGGTCAGGGCCGGAACCCGCCGCTAACGGCGGGTCCTGCTCTGCGGTCCGGAACGGAGAGCATGCCTTGGTGGACACCAGCGTCGCGCGCGAAATGTGGCGGGCGATCCAGCGCAGCGGCTACTACCCCGAACTGGTCGGCGAGGGCATCGACGCCGCCGTCGGGAAGGAGGCGCTGCTGGCCTACCTGGTCAACCAGGAGACCACGCTGGACTCCGAGGAGGTCCGCCGCCATGTGACCGTGCTGGCGCTCACCCCGACCCGGCTGATCGTCGGGCACACCGACGAGCACGGCGCCGACGACGACAACCCGACCGCCTACGCCACCACCTCCACCGAGTGCGTTGCGCTGCGGAAGGTCGGCACCGTGGTGGTCAGCCGCACGGTCGCCGACCCGGCCGCGCACGTGGTCGGTGCACTGCCCAGCGCGGTCGTGCTCACGGTGGGCTGGGGCGCGGTCAGTCGACTCGACCTCGAACCGGCCGCGTGCGGCGACGCCAATTGCGAACTCGACCACGGCTACACCGGTACTGCCACCGCCGACGACCTCTCGCTGCGGGTCTCCGAAGCCGGCGACGGGCGGGCCGCGGTCGCCGAACTGCTGGCCTTCGCCGGGTTCCTGTCAGCAGCCATCGGCTCCGGCTGATGACGATCGTCGCGCCGCCCTACGGGCGCCGGACTCTGGCCGACCTGATGCCCGCCGTGCTCGCGAACCTCGGTGTGCCCGGTGAGAAGGACGTGCTCGGGCTGCACCTGCCGCGTCGCATTGCGGTGCTGCTGGTCGATGGTCTGGGCGCGGACCTGCTGGCGACCCACGCCGACCGGGCGCCCTGCCTGACCTCGTTGGCCGCGGACGTGAAGGGCGGTCGGTTGGCCGCCGGGTTCCCGACGACCACCGCCACCTCGCTGACCTCCCTGGGAACCGGGCTGCCGCCCGGTGCGCACGGGGTTCTCGGACTGACCATGCGCCGCCCAGACGGCGAACTGCTGTCGGCCCTGCATTGGGACGCAGCCGTTGTCGACCCGATCGCCTGGCAGCCGCATGCCACCGCGTTCGAGCGGGCCACCGCGGCCGGCGTCATGGTCAAGTCGGTGGGCCCGCGGCGGTTTCGGGGCAGTGGCTTGAACACGGCGGCGTTCCGCGGGGCGGTGTCGTGGGGCGCGGAGTCGCCGGGGGAGCTGGCGGCCGGGACCCTGCGGGCGCTGGGGTCCGGCGCGCCGGGGGAGCCTGCGCTGGTCTACGCCTACCACGGCGACCTCGACGCCACGGGCCACCGGGAGGGCTGCGAGTCGGCTGCCTGGGGCTTCCAGTTGGAGCACGTCGACCGGATCGTCGAGCAGATCGTCAGCGGGCTGCGGCCTGGCGATGCGCTGCTGGTCACCGCCGACCACGGGATGCTCGACGTACCCAAGGACGAGCAGGTCGACGTCGATCAGCGGCCGGAACTGCTCGCCGGGGTCGAGTTGCTGGCCGGCGAACCGCGGGCCCGGTACGTGCACACCGTGCCGGGTGCGGCGGCGGACGTGCTGGCCACCTGGCGGGAGGCGCTCGGCCCGGACTGGTTGGTGTGCGCACGCGATGAGGCGGTCGCGGCAGGCTGGTTCGGCGTGCTGGACGCCGGTCGCGAGGCGGTGATCGGCGACGTCCTGGCCGTTCCGCTGGGCGCCGGCGCGGTGATGGCCAACACCGCCGAACCGATCATGGCCAAGCTGATCGGCATGCACGGCGGCCTGACCGCGGTCGAGCAGTACGTGCCGTTGTTGTGCGCCCTCGGCTGAGGTCCGAACAGTCAGGAGCCGCCATGTCGTCGTTGATCACCCCGGGCGAGTTGGCCGAAGCGTTGGCCGGGCCGCGGCCACCCGTGGTGCTCGACGTCCGCTGGCCGATCCCCGGGCCGCCCGACCGCGCCGGGTACCGCAGCGGTCACATCCCCGGCGCCCGGTTCGTGGACCTGGACACCGAACTGTCGGCCCCGGCGGGCGGGGCCAGGGGCGGCGGCCACCCGTTGCCGAGCGCCCGAGTGTTCACCGCGGCGATGCGCGCCCACGGGGTGCGCAAGTCCCGTCCGGTGGTCGTGCACGACTTGGACTCGGGGCTGGCTGCCGGACGCGCCTGGTGGTGTCTGCGCTACTTCGGGCACCGGGACGTCCGCGTGCTCGACGGCGGCTTCGCCGGGTGGCGGGCGGCGAAGTTCCCGGTGGCCAAGGGTGAGCCGGACCCGGTGGAGCCGGGCAACTTCCTGGCGGCGGCCGGGGCGCTGCCGGTGCTGGACGCCGACGGCGCTGCGACGCTGGCGAAGAAAGGTCTGCTGCTCGATGCCCGGTCCGCCGCGCGCTATCGCGGCGAGGATCCGGCCGACCTGGTGCGTGGACACATCGCCGGCGCGGTGAGCGCGCCGACCGTGGAGAACGTCGACGCCGCCGGGAACTGGCTGCCTGCAAAGGAACTGACGCAGCGTTTCCGAGGTCTAGGGGTGAGGCGCAAGCCGGTCGGCGTCTACTGCGGCTCGGGTGTGACGGCCTGTCACACGATCCTGGCGATGGACACCGCCGGCCTGCCGACCCCGGCACTCTACGTCGGCTCCTGGAGCGAATGGTCTGCCCAGGAGCGCCCCGCCTCGACCGACTGAGCGCCCCGACCGGCCGGCCCCAATCTCATCTTCTGCCGTGTCGCGCGCCCTTCCGCGACGCGGAAGGGCGCGCGACACGGCAGAAGATGGGGTGGTGGGCGTCAGTCCGCGCCCAGGCAGACGAATCCGTACACGCCGGTGGCTGCCGCTGCATCGGCCAGGGCCTGCCCGGCCCGCACACCGGCCCGCAGCCCCCGGTGCAGGTGGATCATGAGTTCGACGGTCGCGGCGTCGTCGACCGGGCTCACCGCGGCGACCACGGTGCGGGTGCCGGTCGCGAGCAGCGCCGCCGTGAGCCCGAGCAGTTCATCGCCGGGCCGCACCGCGCACCGGGCCGAGTCGCACGCCGACAGCACCAGGGTCCGCGGCGCTCGACGCAACCCGCTCAACTCGTGGACGACCAGTGGTCCATCGGCCAGATCCAGGCTGGAGAACAACGGGTTCTCGTCGCGGAACTCGCCGTGGCAGGCCAGGTGCGCCAGTTCCGCCCCGGCCAGGCCACGGAGCACCGCGGCGGCGGTCGCGTCGGCGCCGACCAGCACGGTGGCGTCCGGATGCAGACCCCGCAGCGCGGCCACTTCCGCAGTCGCGCCCGACAGGTCGGGGCCGCCGGCCAGCAGCACTCCGCGCCTTCGGCGCCGCGGACCGGCCGCCGCGCGCAGCCACGTCCGTGCCGACGGCGCGACCACGATCGACCGCCCCCGCCACGACGGCAGCAGGCTCCACGGCATCCGGAACAGGTCGCCTGTCGGCACCAGGACCAGATCGCGGCCGTCCACCTCCGGAAATGCCTTGCACAGCAAGCGATCCAGGCCGCCGACCGCGTGTTCCAATGCCGCGCGACGTGCCTGCGCCCAGTTGCCGCGACGCCCCCCGGCGGTGCGCAGCAACGCGAATCGCGCCGTCTCCAGCAGCCCGAGGACATCGGCGAAGGCACCCAGGTCGCGCAACCGACACCGCCCAGCCACCAGAGAGACGGCGTGGCACCGACCCTGCGACCGCAGGAACGAGATCAGTGCCCGCCCGCCGACGGTCGTGGTCAACGCGGCCAGGTCCAACTCCTCCACAGCCGCGCTGCCGCCCGGGTCGCGCCGCAAGCGGGCGGTGATCACGGCCCGGAGCTGATCGCAGTTCCGGGCCGCCGCCCGGCTGTCCTGGCCGGCCGCGATCCGCTCGGCCAGGGCAGCGCTGTTCGCCCGCAGCGCGGCCAGGTCCGCGGCTGTAGCGGGATCGCGCGGCGGCCGGACCGGCGGGAGCAGCAGTGCCGTCGCCCGATGCGCCTCGGACCAGCGCAGGACGCCGGCGGCGTCGCCTCGGTCCAGCGTCAGGCGCAACCCGATCCCGGCCAATTCGGAGCCGTGATCGGCAGCGTGGGCCCGCAGATCCTCGGCCCCGCAAGCTGCGACCTGCGCCCGCGACAGCCGCAGCCCAGCCCGAGCGGCCCGCAGCGCGGCGGCCCGGTCGCCGAGTGCCTCGGCGCGCAGCGCGACGGCATGCCAGGCCACCACCCGCAACCCGGTCGGGCCACGTCCGGTCGCCGTGCAGGCCGGATCCAGCACCGCGGCGGCCCGGCTCGGGGCACCCGCCTCCAGCAGCAAGGTGGCCCACAGCACGCGCGACTCCACCGCCGCCTGACGCCAGCCGACGCGTTCGCACCGGGCGACGTCACGCCGGGCCGCCGTGGCCAACGCGGCACCGCGCTCCCCGGCGGCGAACCGGGCGCGCAGCTCGAGGTGCCCGGCCAACGCCGCCCAGCCGGTGCGCCGCTGGGCCCGCATCCGGACGCAGGCGGCGGCTGCGGATCTGCGGGCCAACTCAGGCTCACCCGCCGCCAGCGCGGCCTCGGCCAACAGCAGCTCCGCATCGGCCCGCTCCAGGTCGCGTCCGGACTGCTCCAGCAACGGCAGCGTCCGTTCGATCTCGACGGTCGCATCTGAGGCCATCCGCGCGCACAGCAAGACCCGCGCCCGGTCCAGCCGGGTGGCGATCAGCTGTGCCGCGGCGATCCCCGGGACGGCCTGCGCGGCGTCGAACGCGGCGAAAGCCACGGGCAGGTCCCCGGCCAGCGCGGCGACGTACCCCAGGTTGTTCTGTGCGTCGGCGACCAACTGCCCGAGGCCGGCCGCTTCGGCGACTGCCGCGCAGCGCCGCAGGTCGCGTTCGGCGGCGACGAGCTCGCCGCGCTCGGCGAGCTGCGCACCTCGGTTCAGCAGCAGGATCGCCTCGAACCTCTGATCGCCCAGCCGCCGCAGCCCGGGCAGTGCGTCGCGCCAGCACTCGAGCGCCTCGCGTTCCCGGCCCGCGCGGGCCAGTAGGAACCCACGTTGGGCGACGACCTGCGCTGTGGGGCGGCCGCCGATCGACGGGGCCTGGTCGAGCTCACGCAGGCCTGCGGCGACCCGACCCCGAGCCGCGAGTGCCCCGGACAGGCTGATCCGCCCGGCAGTCTCGTCGGCGACCAGACCATGACGGCCGGATAGTGCCACCGCGGCCCGCAGATGCCCCACCGCGGCAGTGGTGCGCCCGGTCTCGGCGCACGCCTGCCCGGCGGCCCGCAGGGCCAAGGCTCGTTCCGCGGGTTCGACGTCGCGCGCCAGCACCGCCTCGGCCGCGGCCAGCGCGGCGCTCGGGTCGACGAGCACCAGTTGCAGCGCTGCGTGCGCCGCGGACTGGCCGGACGTCAGATCGACACCCAACCGGTCACCACCGGGCCGTCGGCCGTCGTCCATCGCAACCGCAGCGGTCCGGGCGGCAGGTCCTCGAACCGGAAGCAGCCCACTGCATCGGTCGAGGCGGCGCGCCTGTCGTCGAACAGTTCGACGACCACCTCGCTCGCCCGGATCGGCAGCAGTTGCCCGACCAGGCGGTGCCGTCGACCGATCGGGACGACCTCGACCTCCGCACCGCCCCGGGGGCCGGCGAAGACCAGCAGACGCGCCTGCCCGGTCGAGCGCATGCCGGCCTGCGCCGGGAGCGTGTCGGAGGTGAGCGCGGCAAGTTCGGCGTCCACGTTGCGCCACTCGAACGCGGCATGTGCGGCAGCGACCACGGGTTGCGGCACCGGGTCCACCGCGTCGTGCAGGGCCCGCAGTCGGTCGACCAGCTCTCGTTCCACGGCCTCACCCACCGGCCGGCAGTCGGTCGGTCTGCTCCAGCCTGCGACGCAGATTGGCCAGGCACCGCGCGCGGCTCGGACCGATGCTCCCGACCGGCAGGCCCAGCGAGCGGGAGATTTCGGCGTAGCCGGCGTCGGGGGAGTAGGCGAGAACTCGAAGCAGGTCCTGACACCGGCGCGACAACCCGCGCAAGGCCCCCCACAGTTGGCGGTCGCGCTCCTCGGCGAGCAGCAGGTGTTCCGGTGATGGAGCGTCAGGTGAGGTGATGTCAGTTCCCACCTCGGCCTGGTGCACCTCGCGGCCGCCGCGGCGGATCACCCGCAGGCACTCGTTGCGGGTCGTGGTCCGCAGCCAGCCCGGCAGCGCGTCGGGGTCGCGCAGCGAGCCGAGGTTCTCGACCAGCCGCAGCCAGACGGTCTGCGAAACATCAGCGGCATCGGCCGGACCGAGCCGGTGCGTCCGGGCCACCGCCCACACCAGTGCGGCATGCCGGCGCACCAGTTCGTCCCATGCGACCCGTTCGCCGCCGCCTGCCGCCGCGACGAGTTCCCCGACCGACGCGGTCGCAACCCAGGCCGGTGTCACGCCGATCGCCCGACCGCGGTCCCGACCACTTCCTCGGCCGCGGCCCGGACGGGGACACCCCGGCCCGCGAGCGCGGCGATGCGCCCGGCGACCAACGGCGCCGCGAACGAGGTACCGCTCCAGCGGGCGAAGCAGCCGGCCGGCTCGACCGGCGCCGGCAACTGCCGGGCCGAGGCGACGAACGCGCCGAGTACGTCCGCGCCGACCGCCCAGGCATCGACCCAGGCGCCCCGGTTCGAGAACTCCGCCGGCGCGGACCCGGCCACGTCCAACGCCCCGACCGCGATCACGTCGGGCAACGCGGCCGGCCAGAACGGCCGTTGCGTGCCGGAGTTGCCGGCGGCGGCCACCACCACGCTGTTGTCGGTCAACCGGCGCACTGCCCGGTCCAGCAACCGCGAGACCCGGTCGTCTTGGCTGTGCCCGCCGAAGGACAGATTGACGATCTCGGCCGGCTCCGGGTCCTCCGCCAGCTCGCCGAGCGCCTCGATGAGATCGACTTCGTCGCAGATGCCGTCGGTGTGCAGCACCCGGCGGATCCGCAGCCGGGCCGACGGCGCGTGCTGTTGGACGACCCCGGCAACGAAGGTCCCGTGCCCGGCCACCGAGTCCAGCCGGCCGTCGTGATTCGCGTCCAGCACCTCGAACTGATCGTCCGTCACCTGCGCGAACCACGGCCGGTGAACGAACCACGGATGGGCCGCGACGCCGGTGTCGAGCACCGCGACGGTGACCGGCGGCGCCGACGGGTCGGCCGGCTCCGGCGCCGGCGCGGCTTCGCGGACCAGCACCGGCGGCCGAGCCGGACCGCTGCGCCACCGCGGCGCGGCTCGCAGCAGGTGCACCGGTTCGACGAGCGGATCCGGCCCGGCGTCGGCCAGTAGCCGGCGCACGTCGGTGCCCGCGCGGAGCGGCCAGCGATGCACGCCGGCCCGCGCCGGCAGCGGTTCGTCGAGCCACCGCCGCAGCCCCGGCGGGACGCGACCGATCGCGGCGGCGTCGATCATCACCTGATCGCCGCGCAGCATCGCGGACCCGACGAGCACGGCACGGTGTCGCGTCAGCAGGCCAGCCAGGTCCGACTCCTGCGATGCCATGGCCGCATCACCTCCCGGCAGTCCGATGATCTTCGACCCCGCGGGGGATAGCTTGGCCGCCGAACGGCCCGAGGTCGAGAGGAGCCTTCGATGTCCGACGTGACGCTGCGCTCGACCGCCCAGGCGCTGGACGCCGCCGACCCGTTGGCGGACTTCCGGGACGAGTTCGGCGAGATCGAGCCCGGTCTGATCTATCTGGACGGCAACTCGCTGGGTCGGCTGCCGCGCGCGACCGCCCGGCGGTTGGCCGAGGTCGTGGACATCGAGTGGCGGGAAGGCCTGGTCCGGTCCTGGGAGAGCTGGATCGACCTGCCCACGCGGGTCGGCGACCGCATCGCGACCACGTTGCTGGGGGCCCGGCCGGGCGAGGTCGTGGTCAGCGACTCGACGACGGTCAACCTCTACAAGGCCGCCGCGGCCGCCCTGGAGGCCCGGCCCGGACGCGGCACGATCCTCACCGCCGCCGATGAGTTCCCCACGGACCGCTACGTGCTCGCCGGGCTGGCGCAGGCGCGCGGTCTGGCGATGCAGGTCGTCGCGGCCGACGACGTCACCGGGCCCGACGAGGGCGAACTGCGGGCCGCGCTGGACGGGGACGTGGCCCTGGTCTGTCTGAGCCACGTCGGCTTCCGCAGCGGCGCGATCGCCGACCTGCCCGGCATCACCGCTGCGGCGCACGCCGTCGGCGCCTTGACGTTGTGGGACCTGAGCCACGCCGTCGGCTCGGTGCCGGTCGAGCTCGGTGCCGCGGGTGCGGACCTGGCCGTCGGGTGCACCTACAAGTACCTCAACGCCGGCCCGGGCGCCCCGGCGTTCCTCTACGTCAACAGCAATCTGGCGGGCCTGCTGCGCCAGCCGATACACGGTTGGTTCTCCCAACGCGACCAGTTCGCGATGGGGCCGGATTACGACCCGCGCCCGGGTGCGGCAGCGTTTCTCACCGGGACCCCCGGCGTGCTCGGCCTGGTCGGGGTCGAGGAAGGCGTCCGGCTGCTCGGCCGGGCCGGACTGGATCGCTTGCGGGCCAAGGGAATCGCGTTGACCGAACTGGCCCTGTCGCTGGCCGACGCCTGGCTGGTGCCGTTGGGCTTCGCGGCCGCCTCACCGCGCGATCCGGCCCGCCGTGGGTCGCACCTGACGTTGCGTCACCCGGACGCCTGGGCGATCTGCCGGGCACTGATCGAGACCGCCGGGGTGATCGGGGACTTCCGCGCCCCGGATCGGCTGCGGCTGGGGCCGGCCCCGATCTGCACGCGGTTCGTCGACGTGTGGGACGCCTTCGACCGGATCCGCGTGCTGGTGGCCGCCGGTGGCTACCACCGATTCGCCGACACCAGCCGCAAGATCACCTGAAACGCAACGGTGCCCCGGCCGAGGGCCGGGGCACCGTCGTCAGTGCGGTGTTACGGCTTGGCGGTCGGCGTCGGCGTGGAATTCGTCGTCGAGGTGGTGCTCGAGATCGAGTTCTTCGATGCCGGGGTGGCCGCCGCCGTCGGTGCCGGGCTCGCAGTGCTCGAGCTGCCCGGCAGCGGGGTCCCGTTGGCCTTGGCGGCCAGGTAGGAGTTGAGGTAGTCCAGCGCCTGCTGCTTGTCGGTCGTGCCCACCGAGTTCAGGCCCGGCTTGTCGATCGAGTAGCGAAGCGTCCCCGGGGCATCGTTCGCCGGGTTGGCGGTGTTCGGCGTGTAGGCGTCGTACTGGTACCTCGCGAACGCGTTCCACACGAAGAACGAGTTGAGGCCGGCGTCGTGCGCGGCCTTGATCTGTGCCTGGACGTCGCCCGGCGTCCACGTGGGCTGACCGGGGAAGTTGAAGTCCTGGATCCACGGGATGATGATCGCGGTGCCCTCGGCCGCCTGCCGGTTGTAGTCCAGCAGCGAGCGATACATGATGTCGTACGGCTGCTCCCAGGGCACGGCCACGCCGTACTCGCCCTTGCCCCAGTGCGACGGATAGTCCATCGGCGAGATGAAGTCCAGGTGCTTGGACATCTCGGGGATGTCCTGGGCGACGTCGCCGCTGCCGGCCGCGGTGAACGCGGAGATCCCGAAGACAGCCGCGCCGAGAAGTCCGCCGGCGGCGTGGACCTGCGGTTCGACCGTGCCGAGATAGTTCGCGATCACATCCTGTGCCTTCTGGTTGCCGATGCCCGGGTAGACCTCGGAACCGAGCGGGCCCTCGGGCCGGCGGATGTAGTCGAACATGATCGCGTCGAAGCCCAGCTTGGTGGCCTCGACCGCGAGGTCGGTCTGGTACTGCTGGACGTCCGGGCTGGCCAGGTTCGTGAAGGCCGCGGTGCCGTAGCTACCGGCGTGGTACGCGTTGCCGCTGTGGTCCTGGACCACCCAGCTCAGCTTGTTGTTGGCCACGGCGTACTTGCCGAGCAGCGGGTCCTTGAAGGCCACGATGCGCCCGACCACCTTGCCGCCCAGAGAATGGATCTCGTTGAGCATCTCGGCGGGGTCGTAGAGGGTGGTGTTCTCCGCCCCGTCCTGCTGTGCCAGCGGGACGTTGGACTTGTACTGGACGTGGCCGTCCTCGTCCTTGATGTCCATCTCGACCGTGTCGATCTTGTGGTCCTTGAGCATCTGCACGACCGGGTCGTGCAGCGGCTTGTAGGCCCACGCCGAGGCGGTCATGTGCACGGCGCGCAGACCGAACATGGTCTTTGTCGCCCCCGGGGCCGGCGAGGCAGTCGCGGCGGCGGCGGGCGCGGCGCTGTTGCCCGAGGACCCTGCGGAGTTGATCGTGAAGCTGTCCGAGGTGGACGAGGTCCGGCCGAAGTGGCCCGGCTCGGAGGCGGCGAAGGTGTGCTTCCCGTCGGGCAGGCCGCCCGCGGTGTACACCATCGACTTGCCCGACGCGGTCCCGTCGACCTTCTTGCCGTCCATGGTCATGCTCAGCTTGGACATGTCGCCACCGGTCACGGTGAACGCGAGATTCTTGATGGCGTCGCCGGTCAGGGGTGCGCCGAGGTCACTGCTTGCTGCGATCTTGATCGACGGGCCGGTCGCCAGCGGGTAGGCAGCCGCGCCGACCACGACCAGCAGCAGCGCGACACCGCCGACCACAGCCGCGTTGCGGCCGGACATCCGCTTCTTGCCGGGCACTGCCCCGCCGGGCGTTGCCGCGCCGGCGCCGAATTGGCTCATCTCCCGATTCCACCTTTACCGAGTTGTCGCTGGGACAACGCGGTGGGACCCCACGCCCCGCCGCGTCCGACATCCCGGGAGACCTTGGCTCCGAGTCCCCGGGCGCATGATCTACACAGTGCAGCACCGAGCCCTGTTACGCGGGGAAATACGCAGACAATGTTTGGCCCTGGGCCTACCAGTTACCGGATTGTTGCCTGAGGCGCGCGAAAGACGCCGCAAGTGCATTAACAACGCCTGTGGCCTGGCTTTTCCCGCGACGCCGAATGTCCGGAAAGGTCGGCGGAGACCTGCTCGTCCTCGGGCCATCACGAACTCAGCTCCGCAAAGCTGACGGTACATCATTTTCCCTTGTGCTTCTCGCTCGTCGCAGTCACTCAGGGAGCGTCACTCGGGGCGTCGGCCCCCGAAAACAATGTCGTCCCAGGCGGGCACGGAAGCCCGCCGCGAACGATTCGGACGGGCCGTCGCAGTGCCGTCGGTACCCGTGCCGCGGGCGGCGGCGGGCGCCTCGACCGGCTGCGGGGCGGCGACGGGAGTCGCCTCGATCACCGCCACCTGCTCCGCCTCCAGGACGGTGGTGATCTCCAACTGGGCCGAGGCCAGCCGGGCCACGACCATCGGGCGCGGCGCCGGCGCGGTCGGGCACTCGACCCTGGCCTCGACCTCGTCATCGACCGCGCCGGTCACCGGCTCGGCCGTCGCGATGCGGGGCACGAAAGCGGCCGGCGGCACTGGGCACTCGAGCAGCTCACCGGTCAACCAGCGGGCCTCGTCGTTGTCGGCCACCACGCTGCGGGCCCGCAGGTCGTAGAGATACCGGGCGACCTGCGGACGGTCGTCGTAACTGTAGGTCACCTGGACCACCCAGCGACCGTCCTCGGCACGCCAGGAGTCCCAGCCCAGTCCGTCGGCTGCCAGGTCCGAGGTGCCGAGGCGCTCGCCGATGCACTCGCCCAACGTGCTCGGTCGGCCGTCCAGGCCGGGACGCCGGACCGTGCTGCGCTGCGCCAGCTCGGCGACGTGTTCGCGCTCGGCCAGTACCGGGCCCTCGAAGCGGCGCACCCGGTCGATCGCGATCCCGGCGGATCCGGCGATCTCCTCGGCGCTCTGGCCGGCTCGGATGCGGGCCTGGATCTCCCGGGGCCGCACGTCGAACGCGGCGTCGCCGGGCGGTGGCCCGGTCCGCGCCCGGTCGCCGCGCACCGCGGCGCGCAGTCGGTCGTCGATCGAGACGACGAACTTCTCGCCCTCCGCCGAGCGCAGGACCAGGTGGCTACCGCGTTCGTTGGCCGCGACCAGGCGTAGATCCTGCATGACCAGTCCTCTCCCGGCAGTGCAATTGATCGCTCGGTCGCCGGCCGGGTCATCCGTCGGCGCTCGGCGGCGACTCTCGCTCAGTGCTTCCCGCACGATCCTGACCTGTTGGCAAGCCATTCCGGCGGAGGCGCGTCGACCAGGTGAGGGTGAATCGTCGCAGGTCAGAGGCAGGAGGGAGAGTTGATTCACGCGTTGCAGGTGTGACCTGTGGGGATGCTCAAGATCATCGGCGGGGGCCGGCAGGATCGAGGAGTGCCGAATCCCGTCGCGCCTTACGACGCGTTCCTGCTCGTGTCGTTCGGCGGCCCCGAGGGCCCGGACGACGTGCTGCCGTTCCTGCGGAACGTGACCGCCGGGCGCGGGATTCCGGAGGCGCGGCTGGCCGAGGTCGCGGAGCACTACGCGACCTTCGGCGGGGTCAGCCCGATCAACGAACAGTGCCGCGCGCTGTGCGCGGCGATCACGGCCGAGTTCGCCGCGCACGGCATCGATCTGCCGGTCCACTGGGGCAACCGCAACTGGCATCCCCTGCTGCCGGAGACGTTGCACGGGCTCGCCGAGTCCGGCGCCCGCCGGGTGCTGGCGTTCGTCACCTCCGCCTACGCGTCCTACTCCGGCTGCCGGCAGTACCGGGAGAACCTGGCGGCCGCGCTCGCGCCGCTGGGGCCCGACGCGCCGGTCGTAGACCGCATCCGGCTGTACTTCAACCACCCGGGCTTCATCGACCCGCAGGTCGACGCGGTGCTCGCCGCACTCGACCGGCTGCCGGCGCAGGTTCGTCCCGGAGCCGCGCTGGCATTCACCACCCACTCCATCCCGGAGGCGATGGCCGCCACCGCGGGTCCGACCGGGGGTGCCTACGTCGCCCAGCACACCGAGGTCGCCCGGTTGGTCGCCGCCGGCGTCGCGGCCGCGACCGGCCGTGACCATCCCTGGCGGCTGGTCTTCCAGTCCCGGTCGGGTCCGCCGAACGTGCCGTGGCTGGAGCCGGACATCCGCGACCACCTGCGCCGACTGGCCGCCGACGGCGCGCCCGCGGTGGTGGTCAGCCCGATCGGCTTCCTGTCCGACCACGTCGAGGTGTGCTGGGACCTCGACGTAGCGGCCCGGAAGGTGGCCGCCGACGTGGGCCTGCCGTTCGAGCGGGCCGCGACCGTGGGCACCGCCCAGGCGTTCGTGGCAGCGATCCGGGAATTGGTCCAGGAGCGGCTGGAGCCGAGCACACGGCGAGCGGTCCGCGGTGCCTCAGCCCTCTGGCCGGACGTCTGCGTGGCGGGCTGCTGCCCGAACCCGCGCGGGCCGCGACCGGCTGTCGGCGGGGAGGACTGAGTACGTGGACCTGATCGAACTTCGGGACATGGCGGAGCAAGTCGCCCTGGGGGCCGGGGTGCTGCTGGTCGAGGGACGACCGGCCGGCCGGCTGGCCACCGACTCGAAGAGCTCGCCGACCGACGTCGTCACCGCGATGGACCGGGCCGCGGAAGCCTTGATCACCGCCGCGCTGGGTCGACTGCGGCCGCACGACGGCCTGATCGGCGAGGAGGGCGCCCGGCAGGAGGGCACCAGCGGGGTCGACTGGTTGATCGATCCGTTGGACGGCACCGTCAACTACCTCTACGGGCTCGGCGGCTGGGCCGTCAGCGTGGCGGCGCTGATCGAGGGGGCCCCGGTGGCCGGCGTCGTCCACATCCCGACCCTCGGGGAGACCTTCGCCGCGACCGCAGGCGGCGGGGCGACCTGCAACGGTGTGCCGTTGCGCCTGGGCGAGGGGCCGACCCTCGGTCAAGCGCTGGTGGCGACCGGTTTCGGCTACGCGGAGAACCGGCGGGCGCACCAGGGCGCGGTGCTGGCCCGGGTACTTCCCGCCATCCGCGACATCCGACGCCAGGGCGCCTGCGCGGTCGATCTGTGCATGGTCGCCTCCGGTCGGGTCGACGCCTATTTCGAGCGCGGGGTACAGCCGTGGGACCACGCCGCGGGCGGCCTGGTGGCCGTCGAGGCAGGCGCACGGTTTGCCGGATTGCACGGCGCGCCCCCGTCCGACCGGTTCGCGCTGGCCGCTCCGGAAAACCTCTTCGGGCCCCTGCACGACCTGCTGGTGGCGGCCGGGGCGGACGACCCGGCAGGGTGAGATGTGACACGGTGCTGGCCCTCGGGGTGCCGGCCGTGGCTCAATATGCCGGTCGCAGAGGCCGCTCAATTCGTCCAGTAGGCGCCTTGTGACGCGCGCGCCTCGTTCGTAGGGCACAATCTGCCACCCGGGAGGGAACTGATCCGCGCCCGACGCAGTTGAGTGTTCTGCGCCGGCCGCAGCGCGGACCGGTGCTCGGGGCGGCAACGCACCCGAGTCGCAGGAGCTGAGATCAGGGAGAGCACCACGAGATGGCGACCGATTACGACGCACCACGCAAGACTGACGACGAGCTGTCCGAGGACAGCATCGAGGAACTGAAGTCGCGTCGGGTCGACAAGGGCGCGAGCACCGTCGACGTCGACGAGGCCGACCTTGCCGAGTCCCTGGAGCTGCCGGGGGCCGATCTTTCCGGCGAGGAACTGAGCGTCCGAGTCCTGCCGCGCCAGGCCGACGAGTTCACCTGCAGCTCGTGCTTCCTGGTGCACCACCGCAGCCAGTTGGCATCCGAGCGCAGTGGACAGCCGATCTGCCGCGACTGCTCCTGACCGACGCCCGGGCGGCCGCTCCGGCCGCCCGGTGCAGGGTCAGACCGACTCGACCGAGTCCAGGCCGGGGGGCAACGCGCCGGTGAGGCCACGCCACGAGACGGCGGCCTGACGGGTCAGACAGACCTTGACGACCGCCGCCGCGGCGCCGGCGGCCATGGCCCAGAGCAACGCGCCCGACAACGCGAGGTCGGGGTTCTCCGGGGGGTCCGGGGGTGCATTCCCGGTCACCTGCCGCCAGGCGGCCCCGACTGCCCTCTTCGTGACCATGCCGGCCACGATGCCGGCGACCGTGCTGATCGCCTTCCACGCCAACTTCGAGTCCTGCTTGGCCATGCGGGCAGCCTTTCACAGTACCCACCGACCGTGTCCGGACCGTCCCGCGACGGGCCTGCGCGGAGTGCCTCAGCCCTGGCGGACCGAGTTCAGCGCGGCCGCCAACTCGTGCGGGTGGCGGGAGGACACGAACCAGTACGGCGCCGGGTCGCGCGGGTCGGTCACGTCCACCCGCACCCCGGTCGGCACGTAGCCCCGGATCAGCAGCGGCGCTCGGGCGTCGGCCCGCGGGCCGCACAGTGCCCGCGCCTGCTCCCGGTCCAGCGGGGCCGCTGCGCCGATCGCGGCACGTGGCAGGACCTGGCCCTGGGTGTGCAGTCCGACGTCGTCCACGACCACCTCGACGGCGCCGTAGCGCAACAGCCCGACGACCGTGATCGTGACGCTCGCGACCAGGGTCACGGTGAACGCGACGACGCCCAGGTAGCGACCCGATCCCGCGGTCAGCACGATCACGAAGAACCACGGCGGCACCCACCACCCGACCGGGACACGCAACTGCTCGCGATAGGTGACGCCGCTTCCCGTTGTGCTCACGACGGTCAGTGTTCACCACCGGGGGAGGCCCACCAGGGATGACGTCCCCCACACCGGCCGGGCCGTCGGTCGTCGATCCGGCTGACGCACACTCCGATGCCCTACCCTCGGGCAGCGTGAGTGGCGAAGCTCCGGGTCAGCGCGTCGACGTGCTGGTGCAACTCCTCGACGAGGAGCTGCCCCTGCCTTCGTACGCGTACCCGGGCGATGCCGGTGCCGACCTGTGCGCCGCGGTCGACGTGGCGCTGGAGCCGGGCGCGCGGGCAATGGTCCCGACCGGGGTGGCGATCGCCCTGCCGGACGGGTACGCGGCATTCGTGCACCCCCGCTCCGGTCTGGCACACCGGTTCGGGGTAGGCATGGTAAACGCGCCGGGCACGATCGACGCCGGCTACCGGGGCGAGATCAAGGTGCTGCTCATCAACCACGACCCGCACGAGAAGGTGGTCCTCCACCGGGGCGACCGGATCGCCCAGCTGGTCATCCAGCGGGTGGAACGGGCGCGCTTCCACCCGGTCGACCGGCTGCCGGGCTCGATCCGGGGAACCGGTGGGCACGGGTCGAGCGGTGGATTCACCGAGCGGACGCAGATCGTCGGCGCGGCCGACGCAGGAGAGGTGTGAAGTGGTCTTTCGTCGTCGGAACAAGGACTCCGAGCCGGCGCCGTCGGACGAGACGGCCGATACGGCGCTCGAGTCCGAGTCCGAATTCGAGGACGTGGAGGAGGACGGCGTCGAGGAGGAGGCCTGGGCGGAGGAGCCCGAGGTCGACACCGGTGCTCCGCGCTTCCCAGCCGCCCGGGCCGAACGCGACGGCGGGCCGTGGGACTCCGGCGACCTCGGTGAGGACAAGATCGAGCGCGTCGACCTCGGCGGGATCCTGGTGCCGATCGTCGACGGCATGGAGCTGCGTGCCGAGATTGCCGAGGAACGCGTGGTCGCGGCCACGCTGGTGGTCGGCCGCAGCGCCATCCAGATCCAGCCGTTCGCCGCGCCGCGGACGATGGGCATCTGGGACGACGTCCGGGGCGAGATCGCCGAGGGCATCGGGCAGGGCGGCGGGACCGTCCGCCAGCTCGAGGGCCGGTTCGGTCTCGAGCTGGTGGCCGAGGTCCCGGTCGGGCTGCCCGACGGGACCGTGGGCCTGCAGGCTGCCCGGTTCCTCGGCGTCGACGGCCCACGCTGGTTCCTGCGTGCCGTGATCACCGGCGAAGGCGCTCTGGACGAGGCCGCCCGCGAACCGTTGGAGGAATTGTTCGCCGACGTCGTGGTGGTTCGGGGGGCCGAGCCGATGGCGCCGCGGGAGCCCATCACCCTGCGGTTGCCGGGCGAGATGGACCCGCTGCCGGACGACCCGTTGGCGGCCGCGGTTGCGGCGCAGGGCGAGCCGGACGCCGAGCCGGAGGCGAAGGGCATGGAGGACTTCAACCCGTTCGAGCGCGGGCCCGAGATCACCGAGATCCGCTGACCGTGCTCGATCGAGTGAGTCGGCGGATGTCATAGGCTCACCGCTCATGACAGGCGACGCCGGCGACGCGAATCCCAGCGGCGGCCGGTTCAAGCGGATGTTCGGCAAGCTGACCGCGACCCGCGACGAGCTCGAGGCGGCCGAGCTGCGCGAGGACGCCGTCTCGGCCGGCTGCACGCCGATCCGACACTGCGCCGACCGGCAGATGGCGACGCTGTCCGGCACCCTGCGGACCGTCACCCTGCGGCCCCGGGCCGGCGTGCCGGCGTTGGAGGCCGAGCTCTACGACGGCTCCGGGACTGTTGCCCTGGTGTGGCTGGGGCGTCGGCAGATCGCCGGGATCGAACCCGGACGGGGGATCAGCGTGCAGGGACGGATCTCGATGAACGAGGGCCGCCCGGTGATCTTCAACCCCCGTTACGAGCTGCGGCCCACCGGCGGCGGGGCGTGAATTCCGCCGCGGACCGGGCGGCCGTCGACACCGTCGAACAGGTCGTCCGCAATCAGTTGACGGCCGCGCTCGGCGGGCCGCGCGGGGTCGTGGAGACGGCGATCCCGACCATCGGATTCACGATCTGCTACGTGGTCTCGCACCAGTTGCGGCCCTCGATCATCTTCGGCGTGAGCAGCGCCGCGGTGCTGGTGCTGATCCGGCTCGTGCAGCGCTCGACGATGAAGTTCGTGCTGAACAGCTTGTTCGGGATCCTGGTAGCCGCGTTCTTCGCCGCGCGCAGCGGGAAGGCGCAGGACGCGTTCCTGCCCGGGATCGTCACCAACGGCGCGTACGCGGCGGCCATGATCCTGTCGATCGTGACACGTTGGCCGTTGCTCGGCTTCCTGGTCGGCACCGCGACCGGCGATCCGACCGGATGGCGGTCCAACTCCGCGCTGGTGAAGCTCTGCGCGCGGTTGACCTGGCTGCTGGTGCTCCCGTGCGCGTTGCGCGTGATCGTCGAGCTTCCGCTCTACCGGGCCGGCGAGGTCGGGGCGTTGGGCACCGCGAAGGTCGTCATGGGCTGGCCGTTGCAGGTGGCCGCGTTGTTCGCGATGGGCGCCCTGCTGGCCCGCGGCCGGACGCCGATCCACGCGGTGGACGGCCCGGACTGACACCCCGTCAGCTAGGGCTCGCAGCTGACTCGCAGCTGACCAGACACAGCGTCAGATCGTGGTGGTCTTCGGCTCGTGCGGGGCGAGGAGGCCCTGCAGTTCCTCCTCGCGCTCGGGTGCGGCGATCAGCACGAGTTCGTCGCCGGACTCGATCGGGTCGTCCGCGGTGGGCACCAGCACCCGGTCCGAGCGCAGGATCGCCACCAACGCGGTGTCGGCCGGCCACGGGACGTCGCCCACCCGACGCCCCACCTGGGGGGAGTCGCCGGGCAGGGTCACCTCGACCAGGTTCGCCTCGCCCTGCTTGAACGAGAACAGCCGGACCAGGTCGCCGACGGTGACCGCCTCCTCGACCAGGGCGCAGAGCAGGCGCGGGGTGGACACGGCGACGTCCACGCCCCAGGCCTCGGTGAACAAGGGCTCGTTGTTCGGGTGGTTCACCCGGGCCACGACCCGGGGTACGCCGAACTCGGTCTTGGCCAGCAACGACACGACGAGGTTCACCTTGTCGTCGCCGGTGGCCGCGACCATCACCTGGCACCGGTCGAGGGCGGCCTCCTGGAGCGAGGACATCTCGCAGGCGTCGGCGAGCAGCCAGTCCGCGCCGGGCACCGACTCGGGCTTGACGGCCCGCGGATCGCGGTCCACCAGGAGCACCTCGTGGCCGTTGGCGACAAGTTCGGCGGCGATCGAACGGCCGACCGCGCCTGCACCCGCGATTGCGACCCGCATCAGTGGTGCTCCTCCGGTCCGTGGGCGAAGAAGGCCTCGGCGCCCGCCAGATCCTCGTCCCGGACCAGGACGTGGACCAGGTCGCCGTCCTGGATCACGGTGTCGCCGTTCGGGATGTAGCCCTCGCCGAGCCGGGTCAGGAACGCGACCCGGGCCCTGGACTGGTCCTGCAGACTGCGCAGCGTCTGGCCGACCCAGCCCGGCGCCAGGTGGATCTGGGCCAGCGCGATGTGCCCGGTCGGGTCCCGCCACAGCGGCTCCGCGCCGACAGGCAGCAGCCGGCGCAGCATCTGGTCGGTGGTCCAGCTGACGGTCGCGCCCGTGGGGATGCCCAGCCGCTCGTAGACCTCGGCGCGCGCCGGGTCGTAGATGCGGGCGATCACGTTCTCCACGCCGAAGGTCTCGCGCGCGATGCGGGCGGAGATGATGTTCGAGTTGTCGCCGCTGCTCACCGCCGCGAATGCGTCGGCGTGCTCGATTCCGGCCGCCAGCAGGGTTTCGCGGTCGAAACCGATGCCAGTGACGGTGCGGCCCTTGAACCCGGTGCCCAAGCGGCGGAAGGCGTCGGCGGACTGGTCGACGACGGCGACCTCGTGCCCCTTGGCCTCGAGGGTCAGTGCGAGCCGGGACCCGACCCGTCCGCAACCCATGATGACGATGTACACGCGCGGCCCTTCGCTGGTGGCGCTGCCGACCGCCGGTGAGGCTACCCGACCGAGCGAGGAGAGAGACGAGCGAGCCTGCGAGCGGCCACCTTGTTTGCGCGTCCTCAGGCACGGCGCTCGTCGCACCCCGGCGGCGCCTAGGCTCGCGTGGGGCTACTTCGGGCGGACGGCGAGGACATGGACGAGCGGGCTACGCGGGCACGTCGGCGCACCGGCGCGTACCGGCGGGTGGCCGAGCGCTCGAACGCGGGCGACGCGGCGGGTCAGGTCCTGGAGCTGACCGTCGGGAACCCGGCGCACGGCGGCAGCTGCGTCGCGCGGCACGGCGAGCTGGTGGTGTTCGTGCGGCATGCGCTGCCCGGCGAGGAGGTCCGGGCCCGGGTGACCGAGGGCAAGGTCGGCGACCGGTTCTGGCGCGCGGACGCGATCGAGGTGCTGGTGGCGTCGCCGGACCGGGTCGCGCCCGCGTGTGAGTACGCCGGCCCGGGCGGTTGCGGCGGCTGCGACTGGCAGCACGCCGACCTGGCCGCCCAACGGCGGATCAAGGCGCAGGTGCTGGCCGAGCAGTTGCATCGGTTGGCCGGCCTGGACGTCGAGTGCGAGGTCGAGGCCTTGCCCGGCGCCGCCGACGGTTCGGGTTGGCGGACCCGGGTGCGGTTCGCCGTCGACGCGGCCGGGCGGGCGGGCCTGCGGCGGCATCGCTCGCACGAGGTGGTGCCGATCGCCGGGTGCTTCATCGCACACCCGGACGTGGCCGCGACCGGGGTGCTGCGGTCCCGCTGGACCCAGACCGCCGAGGTGCAGGTCACCGTCGCGGGGTCCGGCGAGCGTGCGGTTGTGGTCCGGGCGGCCGAGAACCCCCGCGGGGTCCGCGCCCAACCGTCGGCCGAACCGCTGCCCGACCCGGAGACCACCGTGCTCGGCTACTGGCCGCCCGGGGTCTCGGCCGCCGAGCGGGTCGTCGAGACCGTGTTGGGGCGTAGCTACGCCGTCCCGGCCGGCGGATTCTGGCAGGTGCACCCGCAGGCCGCGCAGACCCTCGTGGAGGCTGTGCGGGCGGTGCTCGATCCGCACCCGGGCGACGTGCTGCTGGACCTCTACAGCGGGGTCGGGTTGTTCGCCGGGGCCCTGGCGTCGGCGGTCGCCCCGGGCGGGGAGGTGCACGCAGTCGAGAGCGATGCGGCCGCGGTTGCCGCCGCTCGGGACAACCTGCTGGGGATCGCCGGGGTGTCGGTGGTCGCCGACCGGGTGGACCGGGCGCTGGCCGACGGCCTGCCCGTGGCCTCGTTGGTCGTGCTCGACCCGCCGCGGTCCGGGGCCGGGCGGGAGGTCGTCGAGGCGGTCGCGGCCCGCGGGCCACGGCGGATCGCCTACGTCGCCTGCGACCCGGCGACGCTGGCCCGCGACTTGCGGATCTTCGCCGACTGCGGCTACCGACTCACCTCGTTGCGTGCCTTCGACCTGTTCCCGCACACGCATCACCTGGAGGCGCTGGCCGGCCTGGAGCCCGCCTGACCTTCCGACGCCACTTCTGCTGCCTGTCCCACCGATCAAGAACCTCCGATACGTGGGACAGGCAGCAGAAGTGGGCCGTCGGTAGGGGCGCCCTGGCGGCGGTCAACTGCTGAGCGTCGACAGGGAGAGGCCGAAGCGATCCTCGGAGTCGGTCCACCACTCGTGCACCCGCAAGTTCGCGGCGGCCAACTCGGCGCGGACACCCTCGGGGCGGAACTTGGCCGAGATCTCGGTGCGGATCTCCTCGCCCGCGTCCAGATCGAAGACCAGACCGAGAGCGCCGATGTGAACCCGCTGCGCGACCGGGGTCCGCAGGCGCATCTCGATCCATTCAGCGTCCTCGTCCCACACCGCGACGTGTTCGACGGCCTCGACGTCGAAGTCGGCGTCGAGCTCCCGGTTGATCACCTCGAGCACATTGCGGTTGAAGCGGGCGGTGACCCCGGCCGCGTCGTCGTAGGCGGGGACCAGCACTGCGGGGGACTTCACCAGGTCGGTGCCCAGCAGCAGGTGGTCGCCCGGGCGCATCCCGGCCGCGACCGACTTGAGGAACCGCGCCCGGCTCTCCGGCTCGAAGTTGCCGATGGTCCCGCCGAGGAAAACGAAAAGCCGTGGGCCGGTGTGCTCGGGCAGCTGGTCGAGCTGGCCCTCGAAATCGGCGACCACGCCGTGGACGGCCAACGCCGGGTAGTCGGCGAGCAGGCCGGTGGCGGCCTCGACCAACGCCTCGGCGCTCACGTCGACCGGGACGTAGCGGCGTAGCGTGCCCGCCCGGTCCAGCGCGTCGAGCAGCAGCCGGGTCTTCTCCGAGGAGCCGGAGCCCAGCTCGACCACCGATTCGGCGCGTGACACCGCTGCGATGCGGTCGGCCTCGCGGCGCAGGATCTCGGCCTCGGCCCGGGTCGGGTAGTACTCGGGCAGCCGAGTGATCTCGACGAACAGGTCGCTGCCGACCTTGTCGTAGAACCACTTCGGCGGCAGCGTGCGCGGGCGCTGACCCAGGCCGTTGCGCACGTCGGAGCGCAACGACTGGGCGACGAAGTCGGCGGGTAGCAACTCCTCGATCACCAGGCGGCGGAGCGGGGCAGTCGCGGTCACGGAGCCTCCAGGAGCAGTTCGTCCGCCTCTCGCGCCGCCAGCGGGACATCCGTCAGATGACGGAGCGCCACAGCTGTGCGGGTCGCGATCAGCAGGTGGTCGTCGGGGACGTCTTCCCAACCGTCGGCGTCGTCGAACGCCTCGGAGGCGACGATCACCGCGGGGCGATCGACGCCGGAGGCATCCGGCTGGCCGCCCTGCAGGTAGCAGAGGGTGTCGCCGGCCGCGGTGGCCAGGATTCGATTGCCGTCGTGGAGCAGCAGATTCACTCGCGCGCCGGGAATCCGCCGGGCCCGCCGGGTCACCTCGGCCAACGCCCCGGCCGCGTCGGCGCCGGCGTCGAGCAGGTGCAGGAACAACGCCCACAGCAACGTCGAGTCCAGCAGCACCTGCTGGCGGGCCAACTCCGGCCAACTCAACTCCGCGGCCAGTTCGGCGCCACTCTCCGGCCAGCCAGGCAGGGCCCCGTTGTGGCTGAACAGCCTGGTGCCGTGGGCGAACGGTGCTGTGGCGGCCTCGCTGACCGGGTTGCCCGGCGTGGCCGAGCGCACGGCGCCGAGCACCGCATCGGAGGTGATCCCACGCGCTGTGGTGGGCAGGTCGGCGTCGGTCCACAACGGCACCGGGCGCCGGTAGCGCACTGGCTCGGCACCCGGATGCGGGTACCAGCCCAAGCCGAACCCGTCGGCGTTGAGCAGACCGTTGTTCTGCCGGCGCGGTGCCCAGGACTGCTTCAGCGGGCCGTGCGGGGGAGCGAACACCAGGTCCGAGAGCCGCACCGACGGCCCCAGGTAAGCGAAGTGACGGCACATCAGATCTGCTCCGCATCGCGTGCGGTCCGGAAGCCCGCGAAGATCTGCCGCCGGATCGGGTAGTCCCAGTTGCGGAACGTCCCCCGGCAGGCGACCGGGTCGACGGCCCACGAGCCACCACGCAACACCTTGTACTCCGAGCCGAAGAAGACCTCGGAGTACTCCCGGTACGGGAAGGCCCGGAAGCCCGGGTAACCGGTGAAGTCCGACGAGGTCCACTCCCAGACGTCGCCGACCAACTGGTGCACCCCGTGCGGCGACACCCCGGCCGGGTACGCACCGACCGGCGCCGGGCCGAGGTGACGCCCACTCAGATTCGCCCGTTCGGGGGTCGGGTCGTCGTCGCCCCAGGGGTAGCGCCGCGACCGACCGGTGGCCGGGTCGAACCGGGCGGCCTTCTCCCACTCGGCCTCGGTGGGCAGCCGCCGACCACGCCACCGGGCGTACGCGCCGGCCTCGTACCAGCAGACGTGCTGCACCGGCTCGGCGGCGACCAACGGCACCACCTCGCCGAAGCGGCGCACCCACCACCCCGGGCCGTCGGACACCCAGAACGCAGGCGCCGTCAGTTCCGCGTCCTGCACGTGTTCCCAGCCGGCGGGCTCCCACCACCGCGGATCGCGGTAGCCGCCCGCGGCGACGAACTCGGCGTAGGCGGCGTTGGTCACCGGCGTGGTGTCCAGCCCGAACCCGGGCACGTGCACCTGGTGGGCCGGTCGCTCGTTGTCCAGCGCCCACGGGTCGAGGTCGGTGCCCATCTCGAACTCACCGGCCGGGACGAACACCTCGGCCGCGGCGGGCGGGGCGATCGAGCCCGGTGCGGGCGGGGCGCTCAGCACAGCGGGACCGACGCGCAACTGGTGGGTGGCCAGCATCGTCTCCACGTGCTGCTGCTCGTGCTGGGCGATCATCGCGAACGCGAAGCCGTTCCGGGTCAGTGGATCCGGCGCCTCCAGGTCGAGAACCTCGAGCAGGTCGCCGACCCGGCCACGCACCTCGTGCAGGTACTTCCGCGACTCGGTCGGATCGAGCAGTGGCAGCGACGGCCGGTCGCGTCGGGCATGCCGGAAGGCGTCGTACAGCTCGTCGATCCCGTCCGGCAGCATCCCGGCCCGCCCGGCGACCCGGCGCAGCAGCCAGAGTTCCTCCTGGTTCCCGATGTGCGCCAGGTCCCAGACCAACGGCGACATCAGCGGGGAGTGCTGGCGGATCAGCTCGGCGTCGTCGAGCGCCTCGGTCAGGGCCAGGCTGCGCCCACGGGCCCGGTCGAGGTCGGCCGCCAGCCGTTCGTGCCGCTCGGGGATCACGCTGCCTCCTCGGGCGGCCGACCGGATGACCCCAGCAGGTCGACCAGCGTGTCGTCGGCGGGGCACCGGGCCCGGTCCGGGTAACGCGCCGCGAATGCGGTCAATTCCTCCCGAAGCCCGGCCTCGGGTGATCCGGCCAGTGCCTCCAGCGCGGCCTCGAAACAGCCGCGGGCGGCCTTGACCAGGACCGGGTCGCTCATCCCGGTACGGGCCGCGGTCCGTACCCAATCGGGGCCGGACACCGGGCACAGCGCCTCACGGGCGCGGTCGGCGGCGACCGGGTCGTCGACCAGGGCGGTCACGAACGCGAACGCCGCGACCCAGTCGGAATCGGTGCGTTGGGCGTCGATGACCCGCAGTTCCAGGTGGCCGCGGGCGCGCACCGGTGGGAAAAGGGTCGTCAGGTGGTAGGCCAGATCAGCCTCGGTGGGCGGTCGGGGCGTCCCGGTGCGGATCCAGTCGTGGAACGTCAGGCCGACCGGCGCCGACCAGTCGGGGCCATCGGTCGGGATGCACATCACCGGGGCCGCCAACGCGTAGCTGCTCCAGGACCGTGCCGGGTGCTCGTCCGGCCGGTACGCGGGCGCCGTGCGGGCGGGGTCGATGTCCTCCCAGACCTGCTGGCGGGTGCACAGCCATCCGGTGGGGCGACCGCCGCGAACGGGGGAGTTCGCGAACGCGCCGACCAGCACGGGAAGCAGCGCATGGAGCAGATCCCAGCGGGCGAGGGCGTCGACCTGGCCCGGGGCCGGCTCGCCGACACCGGCGTCGACGTTGACCTGCACGGCCGCGGTGCTGCACATCATCCGCCGACCGGCGGACCCGCGACGGTCGAAGTGGCGTTCCATCGCCACGTAGCGGGGGCGGTCGAGAATGCGGTGGGGCGGGCGCCAAGGGTCGAGCCCGATGCCGGTGAGGGCCAGGCCCGCGCTGTGCAGGGCCTGGCGGAACGGGCCCAGATCGGCGCGTAGTGCGATGACGCATTCCGCGGCGCCGGCGAACGGAACGCTCGAGAGCTCCAACTGACCGCCGGGCTCGATCGAGAGCGTGCTGTGGCGCAGCGTGCTCGCCGCCTGCTGGGCGAGATCGAGATCGGCCGGGGTGATGGGCCGAACAGGATCGTCGCGATGGTTCAACAGCCATTCGAGTTCGATGCCGACCGCCCGTGGCGGTCCGGTCTTGAAGCAGGTACGCGCCACGAAGGTCTGGGCCTCGACCTCCGAGAAACGGTCGACCGATCCTGCCCCCACCCTGCACCTCCGCCTCGCAGACCGGGCAAGTTGATCTCGCTCCGGCGACCCTACGTCCCGCTACCCAAAAAATTTCAGGTGAGCCTCTTACGTACCGCGGAAGCTCCGACTCGCCGGAGCCCGCGAAAATTCCGCTCGACGTGATGTATCTTGACGTCAAGATATTCGGGAGCGGTCGCGAGAGTGTCGGACGGCGGGGGTAAGGATGTCCCAGACGCCGCGATCAGAAGGGGAGTCGTCGATGAGTCGGGACAGCTTCAACAGCCGGGGCGACCTGCAGGTGGGGGCCGCGAGCTACCAGATCTTCCGCCTTTCCGCCGTCGACGGCGCGGCCCGGCTGCCCTTCAGCCTGAAGGTGCTGCTGGAGAACCTGCTGCGCACCGAGGACGGCGCGAACATCACCGCCGAACACATCCGGGCACTGGCCGGCTGGGACCCGGCAGCCGAGCCGGACACCGAGATCCAGTTCACCCCGGCGCGGGTGGTCATGCAGGACTTCACCGGCGTGCCCTGCGTGGTCGACCTGGCCACCATGCGCGAGGCCGTCACCGACCTCGGCGGCGACCCGACGCGCATCAACCCACTGGCCCCGGCTGAGCTGGTCATCGACCACTCCGTGATCGCCGACTTCTTCGGCACCGGCGACGCGCTGACCCGCAACGTCGAACTGGAGTACCAGCGCAACCGGGAGCGCTACCAGTTCCTGCGCTGGGGCCAGACCGCCTTCGACGAGTTCAAGGTGGTCCCGCCCGGCACCGGCATCGTGCACCAGGTCAACATCGAGCACCTGGCCCGCGTCGTGATGGTCCGCGACGGCCAGGCATACCCGGACACCTGCGTGGGCACCGACTCCCACACGACGATGGTCAACGGCCTGGGCGTCCTGGCCTGGGGCGTCGGTGGCATCGAGGCCGAATCCGCACTGCTCGGTCAGCCGGTGTCGATGCTGATCCCGCGGGTCGTCGGATTCAAGCTGCACGGCGAATTGTCCGAGGGCGTCACCGCCACCGACCTCGTGCTGACCATCACCGAGATGCTGCGCAATCACAAGGTGGTCGGCAAGTTCGTCGAGTTCTACGGCCCCGGCGTCTCCGCCGTGCCGCTGGCCAACCGCGCCACGATCGGCAACATGAGCCCGGAGTACGGCTCGACCGCGGCGATGTTCCCGATCGACGCCGAGACTCTTCGGTACCTGGAGCTGACGGGCCGCACCCCCGAGCAGATCGCGTTGGTCGAGGCCTACTGCAAGGAGCAGGGCCTGTGGCTGGACCCGCAGGCCGAGCCGGACTTCTCCGAGAAGCTCGAACTCGACCTCGGCACGGTGGTGCCCTCGATCGCCGGCCCGAAGCGCCCGCAGGACCGCATCCGACTGACCGACGCCAAGCCGGCTTTCCGCAGGTCGCTGCGTGACTACGTCGATCACACTCCCTTCGACGGAGACGACGGCTCGTTCCCGGCCAGCGACCCATCCGCGCACGCGCCCGGCGATGAGCACTCCGGTCGGGCGTCGAAGAAGGTGCCCGTCACGCTGTCCGACGGGACGGCCTTCGAGCTCGATCACGGCGCGGTCACCATCGCGGCGATCACCTCGTGCACCAACACCTCGAACCCGACGGTGATGATCGGCGCCGCGCTGGTCGCGAAGAAGGCCGTCGAGCACGGGCTGACCCGCAAGCCGTGGGTGAAGACCACATTGGCCCCGGGCTCGCAGGTCGTCTCGGACTACTACGACCGTGCGGGCCTGACCCCGTACCTGGACAAGGTCGGGTTCAACCTCGTCGGCTACGGCTGCACCACCTGCATCGGCAACTCCGGCCCGTTGCTGCCGGAGATTTCCGCGGCGATCAACGACAACGACCTCGCCGTAACCGCCGTGCTGTCCGGCAACCGCAACTTCGAAGGCCGGATCTCGCCGGACGTGAAGATGAACTACCTGGCCAGCCCGCCGCTGGTGGTCGCCTACGCGATCGCCGGGACGATGGACATCGACATCGTCAACGACGTCATCGCGCTCGACCCCGAGGGCAAGCCGGTTCACCTGCGCGACATCTGGCCGAGCGCGGCCGAGATCGAGGAGGTGCTCGCGGGCGCGGTCACCCAGGACATGTTCATCAAGGACTACGCCGACGTTTTCGCCGGCGACCAGCACTGGCAGGGGCTGCCGACCCCGACCGGATCGACGTTCGAGTGGGACCCGGACTCGACCTACGTGCGCAAGGCCCCGTACTTCGACGGCATGGCGCTGGAACCATCGCCGGTCTCGGACATCAGTGGCGCGCGAGTGCTGGCCAAGCTCGGCGACTCGGTGACCACCGACCACATCTCGCCGGCGGGCAACATCAAGGCCGACTCGCCGGCCGGGAAGTACCTCGCCGAGCACGGCGTGGCCCGCGCGGACTTCAACTCCTACGGCTCGCGCCGCGGCAACCACGAGGTCATGATCCGTGGCACGTTCGCCAACATCCGGTTGAAGAATCTGCTGCTGCACGGCGTCGAGGGCGGCTTCACCCGCGACTTCACAGTGGGCGGGACGGATGGCGTCCAGGCAACCATCTTCGACGCCTCGGCGAACTACCAGGCCGCGGGCATCCCGTTGGTGATCCTGGCCGGCAAGGAGTACGGCTCCGGGTCCTCACGCGACTGGGCCGCGAAGGGCACCGCCCTGCTGGGCGTCCGGGCGGTGATCGCGGAGTCCTACGAGCGCATCCATCGGTCGAACCTGATCGGCATGGGCGTGCTGCCGCTGCAGTACCGCGACGGCGAGACCGCCGAGTCGCTCGGCCTGTCCGGCGAGGAGACCTACGAGATCGTCGGCATCACCGAACTGAACGACGGGAGCATCCCGCGGGAGGTGACCGTCCGGACCGGCACGACGGAGTTCCAGGCCCGGGTCCGCATCGACACCCCCGGTGAGGCCGACTACTACCGGCACGGCGGGATCATGCAGTACGTGCTGCGCTCGCTGCTGCGGGGCTAGGACGAGGGCGCCGACGACGGCTCGTCGGGCAGGCCGCCGAAATCGTTGCGCACATGACCGTTGGCGCCGAACGTGCAGCCGTCGTCGGTGTTCCACAGGTCGACGTCGGGCCGGCCGGGGTAGGCGAACGCGATCACGCTGACCGCGCCGAACCCGGCCGGGCAGTGCCGGATCACGTTGTCGTCGTGGGCCAACGAGACGGCGCGAGCGGCGGCGGCCAGTTTCGCTGCCTGGGCCGGGCCGAGCTGCCAGGTGTGGATCAGCCGGTTCCCGTGGCCGTTGCCGTAGTACCGGCACACCAACGCCGCGCTCGGGCCGCCGGCCGGGACCAGCATCGAGTCCAGGTCGGACTGCCCCGGATTGCTCACCCCCACCGCCCCGGCCACGTCGCTCGGGCATGGGCCGGCCGCCGCGACCCGGACCCGCGGCCCCGACGTCGTGTCCTGCAAGGGGTGCTGGTCGAGCGGCGCCACCCGGGCATCGGCGCGCAGGTAGGACGAGTTGGCGTCGTGCGGGGCGATCGACAACTGGAGCTCGTCGACGGACCAGCGCGGGTCGGTGGGGGCGGGGTAGATCCGGTCCAGCATCACCACGGTGCCGTGCACGGAGGTGCTGCCGAATCCCGGGCCCCGGGCATCCATCCCGCCCGGTTGCTGCTTCGACGCCCATTGCTGGGCGGCGCCGAACGACAGCGGCATCGACCAGAACCGGGCGCCGAACACCAGATTGCTCATCGCCGGCTGCTCGGCCGGGCCGGTCAGGCTCGGCGGGGCCTGCGCCACCACGGTCGACCCGGCCGGGGGATCGACCAGGCCGACCAGCCGGTCCGCCTCGGTCTGGGCAGCGGCTGTTGCAGCCGCCTCCGGTCCGGTGGGGCTGGTCGGGGCCGACAGGTCGCCGGACGTCGGGGTCGCCGAGGCGGCCGGCACGGGTCCGTAGGACGCGCGGTGCGCGCCGCTGCCGCAGGCCGCGGTCAGCAGGCCGGTCGCGACCAGCAGGGCGGCGGTGCGGGCTCGAGGCGTCACGGGAGAAGGACGCCGCGAGCGCCGATTTCGTTCGCCGCAACCTGGGCAGCCCACATGGAACCGATTGTCCGCCTGTGTCCGGCGTAGAACGGCGGCGGATCCGGGTCTGTGGCGGGGCGGCCCTACGATTGATCCCCGGAACATCGCCAGGCTTGGGAGGACGCAGCTCGTGGGACTGCTCGAGTCGATCCACGGTCCGGCCGACCTCAAACGGTTGCCGACCGATCAGCTCGACGCGTTGGCCGCCGAGATCCGGACCTTCCTGATCGAGGCCGTGTCCCGCACCGGCGGGCACCTCGGCCCGAACCTCGGCGCCGTCGAGCTGACGATCGCGCTGCACCGGGTCTTCGATTCCCCGCAGGACACGATCGTGTGGGACACCGGTCACCAGGCCTACGTCCACAAGCTGCTGACCGGGCGCGCGGCGAAGTTCGACCGCCTGCGACAGGCCGGTGGCCTGTCCGGTTACCCGTCGCGGGCCGAGTCCGAGCATGACCTGGTCGAGAACTCGCACGCGTCGACCGCGCTGTCCTACGCCGACGGCCTGACCAAGGCACGGGCATTGCGCGGCGAGGCGCACCGAGCCGTGGTCGCCGTCGTCGGCGACGGTGCGCTGACCGGCGGCATGGCCTGGGAGGCGTTGAACAACATCGCCGACGCCGACCGCCCGGTCATCATCGTGGTCAACGACAACGAGCGCTCCTACGCGCCGACCATCGGCGGCCTGGCCCGGCACCTGTCGGCGCTGCGCACCATGCCGAGCTACGAGCGCTTCCTGCGCTGGGGCGGCAAGCGGGTGCGCCGCACCCCGCTGATCGGCGGCTCGCTGTTCACCGCCCTGCACGGGCTCAAGAAGGGCGTCAAGGACGCGGTCGCCCCGCAGGGCCTGTTCGAGGACTTGGGCCTGAAGTACCTCGGCCCGATCGACGGGCACGACGTCGAGGCCCTGTCCGCCGCGCTGGTCCGGGCCCGCAACTTCGGCGGCCCGGTCATCGTGCACGCAATCACCCGCAAGGGCGAGGGCTACGCGCCGGCCGAGAACGACCAGGCCGACCGCTTCCACGGCATCGGCGTATCCGACCCGGAGACCGGCCTGCCGCTGACTCCGTCCGGCGGGATCTCGTGGACCTCGGTGTTCGCCGAGGAGATGGTCGGGCTCGGGCAACGCCGGCCGGACGTCGTCGCGATCACCGCGGCGATGCTGATCCCGGTGGGGCTCAAGGCTTTCGCCGCGGCCTACCCGGAGCGCGTCTACGACGTCGGGATCGCCGAGCAGCACGCGGTCACCTCGGCCGCCGGGCTGGCGATGGGCGGCATGCACCCGGTCGTCGCGGTCTACTCCACGTTCCTCAATCGGGCCTTCGACCAGGTGCTGTTCGACGTAGCGCTGCACGGCTGCGCGGTGACGTTCGTGCTCAACAGCGCCGGGGTCACCGGCCCGGACGGCGCCAGCCACCACGGCATGTGGGACCTGGCGATGCTGGGTGTCGTGCCTGGACTACGCATTGCCGCGCCGCGCGACGGCGCGCAGCTGCGAGCCCAGCTCGACGAGGCCGTGGCCGTCTCCGACGGTCCGACCGTTGTGCGGTACCCGAAGGGTGACCTGCCGGCCGAGATCCCGGCAATCGAACGCCGCGGTGGGGTCGATGTGCTGCTTCGCTCCGGTGCCTTCGACGTGCTGCTGGTGGCGGTCGGCGCGATGGCGGGCCTGGGGCTGGAGGTCGCCGGCCGGCTGGCCGACCAGGGCATCGGGGTGACCGTCGTCGACCCGCGCTGGGTCAAGCCGATCGAGGAGGCTCTGGTGGAACTGGCCGCCGACCACCGGCTGGTGGTGACGGTCGAGGACGGCGTGCGTAGCGGCGGCATCGGTTCCGCGGTCGCGCAGCAGCTGCGGGCTGCCGGCGTCGACACTCCGCTGCGGGACCACGGCATCCCGGCACGATTCCTCGAACACGGCACCCGCGGCGAGGTGCTCGCCTCGATAGGGCTGACCGCGCAGGATGTCTCGCGGGCCGTCGTGGAGACCATGGCCGGGCTCGACGCAGGCAAGGTCCCGCAGCCGGCGCCGACCATGAACCCGTGACCCACCCGCCGTCAGGGTGACGGGTCGCCGGATTCCTCCTCCGCCGGGGTTTCGGCGGCCGTTTCCAACGCCTCGGTGATCGTGGTGGCCGTCAGCTCGATCTGCCACGCCCGGGCACCCAGCTCACGCAAGGTCGTCGTGATCACCTCGCGGTCGAACGGATCGGGCGGCGACCACGCCAACCGGCGCAGGCTCTCCGGGGCGAGCAGGTTCTCCGTCGGCAGGTGGTTCTTGTCCGCCAGCGCACCCACGACCGAGCGCAGCGCGGCGAGCCGGGCCGCGGCGGCCGGGTCGCGTTCGGGCCAGGACCGGGCAGGCGGCGGCCCGGTGGCGACCACGTGCGCCGGCGGCAACTGATTGTCCGGCAACGCCCGGGCCGTCTCGATCGCGGCGAACCATTGGGTGAGCGACCGGCGGGTCGCCCGTCCGCCGAACACCGAGATCTCGGCCAACGCCTCGACCGTGGCCGGTGTGGCCAGCGCGGCCTCGACGATCGCGGTGTCCGGCAGCACCCGGCCCGGCGCGATGTCCCGGGACTGGGCCATCCGGTCGCGGGTCTCCCACATGGCCCGCACGATCGCCAACTGCCGCGGCCGTCGCACCCGGTGCAGGCCGGAGGCCCGCCGCCAGGGGTCGGCCCGCGGGGCCGGCAACGGTGCCGAGACGATCGCGGCGAACTCCTGGCGCGCCCAGTCCAGCTTGCCGGTCTCGGCCAACTGCGCCTCGAGGGCGTCACGGAGTTCGACCAGCACCTCGACATCCAACGCCGCATAGCGCAGCCACGGCTCGGGCAACGGGCGCACCGACCAGTCGGCGGCCGAGTGGCCCTTCTCCAGGGCCAGCCCGAGGACCTCCTCGACGATGCTGCCCAGCCCGACCCGCGGATAGCCCAGCAGCCGTCCGGCCAGTTCGGTGTCGAAGATCGCGGTGGGCCGCAGGCCGACCTCGGCCAGGCACGGGATGTCCTGGCTGGCGGCGTGCAGTACCCACTCCGGCCCGGTCATGGCTTCGATGAGCGGCTTGAGGTCCGGGCAGGCGATCGGGTCGATCAGCACGGTGCCGGCCTCGGCGCGGCGCAGCTGGATCAGATAGGCCCGCTGGCCGTAGCGGTAACCGGAGGCGCGCTCGGCATCGACGGCCACCGGGCCGGTGCCGGCGGCCAGCGCCGCGGCCGCCGCGGCCAAAGCACGGGGGTCCTCGACGACGTCCGGCAGGCCGTCGACCGGGTCGAGCAGTGGAACGGGCGTACGGTCCTGCGTCTGCTCCGCGGCCGTTTCCACGCGGCATACCGTACGGGGTGCAACGGTTGCGCAAACGTCCGGCGCCCGTTCGATGTCCGGGCACCGTGAGTTTGTGCGCTGTGCGGTCAGAACGCGGGCCGGCGTCCGGGGCTCGAGGGCCTGCCGGACGCCGGTTGTCGAACGCTTTCGGGTTGCTCAGTCGATGACGCGGGCACGCATCGCGGCGGCGACCATGCCGGCGCGGTCGCCGGTGCCGAGCTTGCGGGCGATGCGGGCCAGGTGGCTCTTGATGGTCAGGGCGGACAGGCCCATGGCCTCGCCGACGTCGCGGTTCGCGCGGCCCTCGGCCACGTGGCGCAGGACCTCGACCTCCCGGTCGGACAGCCCGAGGCGGGCCGCGGCGCGGGCGGACTCGGAGTCGGTACCGGCGGTGGCGCCCCCGCCGGAGCGACCGGCCAGGACGCTGCTGCGGATGCGGGCGGCCAGGGCCGCGTGCACGGCGCGGGCGCCGTCCTTCTGGGGAACCAGTGCGCAACCGGCCCAGCCGTTGCGCTGCAGCTCGGCCAGCAGCATGATGCCGGAGCCGTCCGGGAGGAGCGCGTCGGCCAGACAGACCTCACGCGGGCCGCCGGTGCGGGCCCAAGCCCGGGCCTGCAGCACGGTGCCGGCCTCGGCGACGTCGCGGGCGCCGAGCGAGCGCAGCCGGCGCACGCTCATCGCGCGGCGGTACGCGTCGGCACCGACGACCATGGCGGTGAAGGAGGCGTTCTCGGGGACGCTGCCGGGACGCAGCGCCTGGGGAGCGGCCTGCCGGGGCACGCGGGGCAGACGTACTTGCTGCGGCGTGGTGCTTGCGGGCTGCTGAGTCAACACCGTTCCCCCGGAGGTCTCGTTGCGATGGTCTTTAGCTATCCATCGGCCTAACCAAAGCAGTCCTTGAGCTATTTATGCTGTTTCTTTACCAAATCTGTCTCAGGGGCCCCACCGTTTACGATCCGGGGCCAAGCGGACACAGGAGGTTTTACTGGAAAATGTGCTGTTCACAGCTACCGAAGCACGAGATTCAGCGGCGTGACCGGGCGTTGGTCCGTTCGAGTTACCGTCTCGGGGGTTGACGGTTCCTTTACCGAAGACCTAGCGGTGGTCTTGACCTTTACCTTTGCTTGGCGCTTCAGCGGACTCGGCCGTGCAGGGCCCGGACCTCCGGGTCCGCCGGCGGGAGCCCGGCGGCGGCGCAGAGCGCGTCGAGCCAGGCCTGCACATGGGCAGTCAGGTCGTCGACCGGGCACCAGGAGGCGCGGACCTCCACCTCGCCCTCCGGCTCGTCCGACTCCGCCAGCTCACCGAAGCCCTGGCTCTGCACCCGGGTGACGGTGCCGCTGCCCGCGGTCAGCGCGACGCCGTTGTCGGTCAGCGCGCGGGCCAACCAGCCCCAGGCGACCTCGGGCAGCACCGGGTCGGTGACCAGCTCGGCCTCGAGCTCGGTACGGAAGTAGGTGACCAGCCGCATCGTGCCCACCCAGGCCTCGTGGCCGTCCGGGTCGTGCAGCAGGACCAGGCGTCCGCGGGCCATCTCGACCCCGTCCACCTCGACGGTGGCCGCGACCGCGGCCGCGTAAGGGGCAAGTTTGGCCGGCGCAGGGGCCTCGATCAGGCTCATCTCGGGCCGGACGTCGACCGCGCGCACGGCGTCCAGCGCCGCGGCGAACTCCGGCGGGAACTGGGGCGCGTCATTGCCCATCGGGGCAGAGTAGGAGTTGCGGTCAGGAACCGAGGCGAGGGGCACGAGTCCCGGTCGGTCCGGGCCGGCGGCGGCGACGTCAGGCTCTCAGGCGACGCGCCGCAACGTCCGCGGGACGGACGGGCGCGAGGACGGCTCCACCAGGACAACTGCGGCGCCGCAGTCGGTGCACACCCGCTCGCCGACCAGCGGCGCGGCGCAGTCGGGGCTGACGAACAGTCGGCGTTCGAGGCAGTCCGGGCAGTCCAGGACGACCTCTCCCGCACCGGCCGACCGGTTGGTCGAGGCGTTGTGCTGGAGCATCGGGCTGCCTTCCTTCCGGGCACACCGGGCGCAACCGCGCGGCGTTGCCCTCAGGTTGCACGGTGGGTCCGACAAAACCGTGGAACTGCCGGGGTGTGTCGCGGCCCGGATGGACCACGGGCCAATACATGACACGATTCCCGCCGTGTCGTCGTCTCCCGCAACAGTGGCCCGAACGCCGGCCGATCGGCCGGATCCCGCCGACTCGCGCTTCGTGCGCGCCTGCCGTCGATTGCCGGTGGACCGCACGCCGGTCTGGTTCATGCGCCAAGCCGGGCGGGCGTTGCCCGAGTACCGCGCCCTGCGCACCGGGGTGGGGATGCTCGAGTCGTGCACCCGGCCGGAGCTGGTCGTCGAGATCACCCTGCAGCCGGTGCGGCGCTACGGGGTGGACGCGGCGATCCTGTTCTCGGACATCGTGGTTCCGCTGCGGGCGGTCGGGGTCGACCTCGACATCGTCGCCGGGGTGGGGCCGGTGGTCGCCACGCCGTTCGCCGATTTCGCCGACCTGGACCGGCTGCCGCCGCTGGACCCGGCCGCCGTCGAACCGATCGCGACCGCGGTGCGAGGACTGGTCGCCGAGCTGGGCGGCACGCCGCTGATCGGGTTCGCGGGCGCGCCGTTCACGTTGGCGTCGTACCTGATCGAGGGCGGCCCGTCGCGCACCCACGAGAAGACCAAGGCCCTGATGCTCGGCCGTCCCGACCTCTGGACGGCGTTGCTGGACCGCCTGGCCGCCATCACCGCGACGTTCCTGCGGGTGCAGGTGGACGCCGGCGCCTCCGCGATCCAGCTGTTCGACTCATGGGCCGGGGCGCTGTCGCCGGCCGACTACCGGGACTGCGTGTTCGACGCCAGTGCCAAGGTGCTCGCGGCGGTTGCCGACCTGGATGTGCCGCGCATCCATTTCGGCGTCACGACGGGTGAACTGCTGGGCCTGATGGGGGAGGCCGGCGCCGACGTCGTCGGGGTCGACTGGCGGGTGCCGCTGGCCGAGGCGGCCCGTCGGGTCGGCCCGGGGCGGGCGTTGCAGGGCAACCTCGACCCCGCGGTGCTGCTCGCCGGATGGGACGCCGTCGAGGTCGCCGCCGATCGGGTGCTGGCCTCGGCGGCCGACCTGAGCGGGCACGTGTTCAACCTCGGCCACGGGGTGCTGCCGAACACCGACCCGGACGTGCTGACCCGCCTGGTCGAGCACGTGCACACCGCCACGGCGGGCCTGCCGGCGGCCTGAAGCCCCGAGCCCCGGGGCGTCAGGGCTTCGGGTACTCGCGGGCCATGATCTCGTCGTGCCCGCCGGCGGCCGGGCCGGTGATGTCCGGGGCCCGGGTGCCGAACACGACGACTCGACCGTCGTCGGAAAGCGCCGGGAACGAGCTGGTCTCGCCGTCCGGCTGGGCGCCGTTCGGGGCCACGTTCACCTGCGTGATCGCGCCGCTGGGCAGCTCGAGCCGGAACACGTCGTACCCGTGGCCGCCGGGGTCCTCGGCGACCAGGTTCGACGCCTGCGACAGGAACACCACCACCGTGCCGTCGCCGGACAGCACCGGCCCGCCGGAGACCCCGCCGCCCTGCTCGCCGTGCTGGGACACGCTCAACCGTCGGGTGGCCCCGGTCAGCAGGTCGCGCAGGAAGACGTCGTCGCGATGGTTGGTGTCGCCGGGCACCAGGTTGGTCGCCGAGGACACGAACGCCACGTAGCGGGCGTCCGTACTGATGATCGCTCCGGTGCTCTCCCCGTCGCCCTGGACCTCACCGGCCCACCAGCCGCCGGGGAATCTGCGGCGGCCGCCGACGCTGACCCGCTGCACCTGCCGGGTCCTGCGGTCGAACACGAAACAGTCGGCCTTGCGGTTGGTGTCGCCGGGCACCAGGTCGCGGATCTCGGAGCTGAATGCCACCCAGCGGCCGTCGGCGCTGATCGTCGGGTCGTCGCCCTCGAGGTGGCCGAGGCGCTCGCGCTTGTCGGTGGTGATGTCGTAGACGAACAGGCCGGCCAGGTCCTCGTCGGTCCCGATCGACCGCAGCGGGGTTCCGACGCTGTAGACGACGAACCGGCCGTTGCGGCTGATCTGCGGGGCCGAGCCGCCGGTGGTCTCGCGGTCGTCGAGGGCGACCGAGAGCCGGGTCGTGCGATTGGTGACGCGGTCCTTGAGGAACACGTCGGTGGCCTTGTTGGTGTCGCCGGGCACGAGGTTGTCGGCGTCGGACACGAACGCCACGTAGCGGCCGTCGCCGGAGATCGACGGGGTGTAGGAGGAGCCGTCGGCCTCGTGGCTCGCGCTGTCGGTGCTGACCCGGGTGGTGACCCCGGCCTTCCGGTCGCGCACGAACACGTCGTTGCGGTCGTTGCGGTCGTCCGGGACCAGGTTCGAGGCGTCGGAGTCGAACGCGACGAACCGGCCGTCGGCGCTCACCGCCGGCGCGTAGCTCTGCCCGGCAGCCGGGACGCCGCCGGCTCCGGCGCTGACGAGCCTGGTCACGCCCGCATCGGACTTGGCGGCCGCGGCCGGGACGACGGAAAGCATCAGGACGGCCGCCAGCAGCGGCCCGAGAACTGCCGCGCCACGCCTGCCGACCAACCTGCCTCCGCCCCCGAGGTGACCCCGGGCAGCGTACGTCGCGAAAAGCCGCGAGGACGGGCGAATCGGGCGTGTCCGGCTCAGCCGGTCGCGCTCTTGTCCAGGACGTCGTCCCGCCGCATCCGCCGCATGACCAGCACGACCACCGGGAACAGCACCAGCATCAGCAATCCGAACGGCAGCACCGCCCCGAGCACGGCCGACCCGACCGTCAGGGCGCCGGTGAAGGCCGTCCAGCCGTCGTCCAGACCGGACACGAACCCGGCCCGCCGGGTGTGGGGCGCGGGCGGCACCGCGGCCGGGTGCGGCTTGCTCTGCACGTGCACCGTCACCGTGGCCAGGTCGGTCTGCTGGGCGAGTTTCTGCTGACGGGCCAGCAGCGCCTCCAGATCCGCCTCGCGCGAGGAGAGCTCGCCCTCCAGTTCGACCACGTCGGACAGTCGCGTCGCCTGGGCCATCAGCGCCCGGACCCGGTCGACGCTCTTGCGCTGGCTGTCCACCCGGCCGGCGACGTCGACGACCTGATCGGTCACGTCGTTGCCGATCAGGTTTCGGTCGGTGACCTCGCCGAGCGTGCCGATGCGGTCGAGCACCGCGTTGAATCCGCCGGGCGGCACCTTGAGCACCAGATTCGCGGTGGCGTCGTCGCCGAGGCCGCTGCGCTCGGAGTCGGCCACCAGACCCCCGGCGCCCGCCGCGGCGGCCTCGACGGAGGACACCGCCTTGCCGACGTCGTCGACCTTCAGGGTCTCCTCGGCGTTGTAGGCGATGTTGCGCCCGGCCAGGGCCGAGGTCGGGATCCCCAGGTTCGAGCCGGCCGCCGAGGAGTGGCCTGTCGCCGACTGCGGAGCCGCCTTCGCGCTGCGTTTGGCACTCGAGGCGCCGGTGGTGGACGCGGCGGCCGCCGGTGCCGCTGGTGATGCGGCGGGGGCGCCCTCGGCCATCCCGGACATGGCCCCGGCGGACGAGGCGGTCGAGGCCGAGTTGTGGCTCGGACCGGAACTGCAACCGGCGAGCGCGGCCAGCACCAGAGCTGCGGTCGCTGCTTTGGGGGGTCTGGTCATGGTGGTGCTCCTTGTCGGATCGACCCGTCGACGACGGGCCGTGCGACGAGGACGGGGCCAAAGGGTGAAACGTTCACCTCCGACGCGAATCGGGCACCCGAGCGCGACGTGGCAGGCTGGCGGGATGTCCAGTCCCGGGCCCGGTCCGCGCTCCGTCGTGGTCGTCGGCGCCGGGATCGCCGGGTTGGCCGCGGCGGCGTTCCTGCGGCAGCTGGGCGGGCCGGACCTGCGGATCACCGTCCTGGAGGCCGGCCGGGCGATCGGCGGCAAACTGCGGCTGATCGACGTCGCCGGGCTGACCTTGGACGGCGGCGCGGAGGCGCTGCTGGCGCGGCGGCCGGAGGCCGTCGACCTGGTGCGGCGGGTCGGGCTCGGCGAGGACCTGGTGCACCCGGTGACCACGGCCGCCGGGGTCTGGACCCGCGGTATGGTCCGCCCGCTGCCGACCGGGCACGTGTTCGGGATCCCCACCGATCTGCGCGCCGCGGCCCGCAGCGGCGTGCTGTCGGGGCCGGGGTTGGCCCGGGCCGCCCTCGAGCGGGCATTGCCGGTGCACCCCGCCGAGGCTGACGTGTCAGTGGGTGCGTTCGTCCGCCGGCGCTGGGGCGGCGAGGTCGTCGACCGACTCGTGGACCCGTTGGTGGGCGGGGTCTACGCCGGGCACGCCGACGGCCTGTCGTTGGCCGCCGCGGTCCCGCCCCTGGCGCAGGCCGCCCGGGAAGGGCTCCGGGTGCGACCGCCGGCCGCGTCGACCGGACCGGTGTTCGCCGGGATCCGCGGGGGAGTCGGCCGGCTGCCGGCGGCGGTGGCCGCCACCGCGAACGCCGAGATCCGCACCGGTGTGACGGTGCGTCAGCTCGAGCGACTGCCGGAGGGATGGCGACTGGTCACCGGACCGGTGCCGGACCCGACCGAGTTCCGCGCCGACGCGGTCGTGCTCGCCGTCCCGGCCTCCGCGGCCGCCCGGTTGTTGCACAACACCGTCCCGGCCGCGGCCGGCGAACTGCGCACGGTCGAGCACGCCTCGGTCGCGATCGTGACGTTGGTCCTGCCCGCAGCCGCGGTGACCAGGCCGTTGCGCGGCAGCGGTTTCCTCGTGCCAGGTGTCGACGGCCGGCTGGTCAAGGCGGTCACGAACTCCTCGGCGAAATGGGCCTGGACCGGGCAGGTCGCGGGGGACGGCGTGGTCGTGCGGGCCTCGGTCGGCCGGCTGGGCGAGACTGTCGACCTGGCCTACGAGGACACCGAACTGGTCCAGCGGGTGCGGGCCGATCTGGCCGAGGCGGCCGGGCTGCGCGGCGAGCCGCTGGACAGTGCGGTCACGCGGTGGGGCGGGGCACTTCCGCAGTACGCCGTCGGACACCTGGACCGGGTCGCCCGGGTCCGATCCGCCGTCGCCGCCGTGCCGGGCCTGGCCGTGTGCGGCGCGGCCTACGACGGGATCGGAATCGCGGCCTGCATCGCCTCGGCGCGGACGGCGGCGGCAGCCGTGCTGCGGCCCGCGGCGCAGGGGGCAGAATGGGCGGCGGCAGGAGGGGACAAATGAGCGAACGCAGTGAGCTCACCGGCGACAGCGGCGAAGCCGACCGCGGCAAGCCGCGCGGTGCGCGGGAGTTGAACAACGTCGTCCGCTACACGATGTGGTCGGTGTTCAAGGTCGAGAACCCGCTCGGCGAGGCCGACCGCAACGCGGTGTCCGCCGAGGTCGACGCCCTGTTCGACCAGTTGGCCGACAAGGATCTGACGGTCCGTGGGGTCTACGACGTCGCGGGCCTGCGGGCCGACGCCGACTTCATGATCTGGTGGCACGCCCCGGCCGCGGAGGACCTCCAGGAGGCCTACTCCCGGTTCCGGCGCACGGAACTGGGGCGGCGCTGCAGCCCCGTCTGGTCGCAGCTGGCCCTGCATCGTCCGGCCGAGTTCAACAAGGGCCATATCCCGGCGTTCCTGGCCGACGAACAGGCGCGGGCCTACGTCTGCGTGTACCCGTTCGTCCGCTCCTACGAGTGGTACCTGCTGCCCGACGCAGAACGCCGCGCGATGCTCGCCGAGCACGGCCAGATGGCCCGCGAGTATCCCGACGTGCGGGCCAACACGGTCGCCGCCTTCGCCTTGGGCGACTACGAGTGGATGCTCGCGTTCGAGGCCGACGAACTGCACCGGATGGTCGACCTGATGCGGCACCTGCGCGCCAGCGAGGCCCGTCGGCACACCCGGCACGAGACGCCGTTCTACACCGGGCGCCGCAAGCCGGTCGGTGAACTCGTCGCGAATCTGCCCTGACGTCCGCGGATTCGGATGAATTGAGACACGCGCGCGACGAAGGAGCACGTGTGGCCAGGAATCCGATCATGGACACTGTGGAACCGTCAGCGACCGGTGCTCGTTCTCCGGACTGGGAACCGCTCGGCTGCCGCGCCGGGCCGCGATCGGTTGGAGCGGTTTGATCCGCACGTTCGGCTGGGCGCTGGCGAGCACGATCGTGGCGCTCGCGGTGGCCGGGATCCTCGGCGGCAGTTCGGCGCTGGCTCTGGTGGCGATCCTGATCGTGCTGGAGATCTCGCTGTCGTTCGACAACGCCGTGGTCAACGCCGCGGTACTGGGCCGACTTTCCCCGTTCTGGCAGCGGCTGTTCCTGACGATCGGGGTCGTCGTCGCGGTCTTCGGGATGCGAGTGCTGTTCCCGTTGGTGATCGTCGGGATCACCGCGCACCTCAACCCGGCGCAGGCGTTCCGGCTCGCCCGGGCCGGCGGCCCGGTCGACACCCCGGGCACTTACGCCAACGTGTTGGCCGCCGCGCACCCGCAGATCGCCGCGTTCGGCGGGGTGTTCCTGCTGATGCTGTTCCTGGACTTCGTCCTGAACCCGGCCCGCGAACTGCACTGGCTGACCTGGTTGGAGGTGCCGCTGGCCCGCATCGGTCGGCTGAAGCAGTTGCCGGTCGTGTTCGCGGTACTGGCGTTGGTCGCAGTCGCCGAGGCATTCGCCGACAACGTCGGCACGGTGATGGTCGCCGGGTCGTCGGGCTTGATCTGCTACGTGCTGATCCACGGTCTGGGGGAGTTGTTCGAGGCGCAGGGCCACGACCTCACGTCCGGTTCCGGTGCGGTGCTGGTCGGTCGCGCGGCGGCCGCACTGTTCTGCTACCTCGAGGTGCTCGACGCCTCGTTCTCCCTGGACGGGGTGATCGGGGCGTTCGCGATCAGCCAGAACATCTTCGTGATCGCGGCCGGGCTCGGCGTCGGCGCGATGTACATCCGGTCGCTGACGGTGTTCCTGGTCCGGCAGAAGATGCTGGGCCGATACGTCTACCTGGAGCACGGGGCGATGTGGGCCATCGGCGCGCTGTCGGTGATCCTGCTGGTGAGCGTCGGCCACGAGGCGCCGGACGTGGTCACCGGGCTGATCGGCGTCGGTTTCATCGGGATGGCGTTCGCGTCGTCGTTGCGTCGCAACCGGCGCCGGGCCGTGCGCGCCTGACGGCTGCGCCGATCCGGGCGATCGGCGCGACCTGGACGGGTCGGTCAGCCCCGGTGCGAGCGCAACAGCGCGCGCAACCGGGCCAGCAGGCCGCGGCCCTGGTGCTCGTCCAAGGCGTAGCCGTAGGGCGCGTGCCCGTCGTCGTTGTACGGGTATAGCCGGCCGGTCATCCATCCTCCCGCGGTCGCAATCATCCGTTTGGACGCGCGTGTCGGGTGGGCGGAGCCGGCCGATCGGTTCAAATGTGCTCCATCGTTCGGATGAACTGAGCCGCGCGCGCGACGAAGGAGCACGTGCGGCGGAATCCGACAGCGAACACGGCGGCTGATCCGGGTTCTGCGAGAATCTGTGCGTGGCTGTTGTGGTGGGGATCGAGACCTCGTGCGACGAGACCGGCGTCGGCGTGGTCCGCGACGGTGTGCTGATCGGCTCGGCCCTGGCCTCCAGCATGGAAGCGCACGCGCGGTTCGGCGGCGTGGTGCCGGAAGTGGCCGCGCGGGCGCACCTCGAGGCGCTCGTGCCCTGCCTGGACGCGGCGTTGGCGCAGGCCGGGATCACCGGGGCCGACGTCGACGCGATCGCGGTCACCGCGGGGCCGGGCCTGGCCACCGCCCTGCAGGTCGGGTTGGCGGCCGCGAAGGCCTACTCGATCGCCTGGGACGTCCCGCTCTACGGCGTGCACCACCTGGCCGGGCACGTCGCCGCCGACACCCTCGCGCACGGCGCCCTGCCGAACCCGTGCATCGTGCTGATCGTCTCCGGCGGGCACACCTCGCTGCTGGTCGTCCGCGATCTGGTCGCCGACGAGATCCACCACCTCGGCGACACGTTGGACGACGCCGCCGGCGAGGCCTTCGACAAGGTCGGCCGCGTGCTCGGGCTGCCGTTCCCGGGCGGGCCGTGGATCGACCGCGCGGCAAAGGAGGGCGACCCCGCGGCGATCGCGTTCCCGCGCGGCCTGAACCGCCCCGGCGACCCGCCGTTCGAGTTCTCCTTCTCCGGCTTGAAGACCGCCGTCGCCCGTTGGGTCGAGCGGGAGGAGCGCGCGGGCAACGAGATCCCGACCAACGACGTCGCCGCCTCGTTCCAGCAGGCCGTTGTCGACGTGCTGGTCGACAAGTCGATCGCCGCCTGCCGCGACCAGAACGTCGACACCCTGGTGATCGTCGGGGGAGTCGCGGCCAACTCCCGGCTGCGGGAGATCGCCGCGGCGCGCTGCACGGCGGCCGGGATAAACCTGCGGGTGCCGGCCCTGAAGTACTGCACGGACAACGGCGCGATGATCGCGGCAGTCGGCCACATGCTGCTGGCGGCCGGTGCGCCCGCCGACGACCTGGACCTCGGCGCCGACCCCTCGGCCGACCTGCGTACCGCCGCGCTCAGGTGAGGCGGGCCACCACGAAGTACTCGGCGCTGTGTGACCGCAATCCGTCGTCGCGTCCGCCGAAGTACCGCGTGGTGAGGTCCTCGGGCGTGACCACGTCGACCTCGCCGAAACCCCCGACGGTAGCCAGTGCCGTGAACTCCGTCGGGAGGTAGCGGGCGACCCACGGGCAACCGCGTCGCTCGAACACCGCGAGGACCGATCGGAAGTGGTCCAGCTCGGCAGCGTCGACCAAGTCGTCCGGGACGCCGAAACTCATCACCATCGTGGTGCCGCGGGCGAGGGTTGCGGCGCGCTCGAAAAGGCTCATGGTGGCCGCCAGACCGATGTACTGGGTCAGGCCCAACGTCGCCAGGAACACCGGCCGGGCCGGGTCGAGGCCCGCGGCCAGCGTCGCGTCCAGCCAGTCCTCGCCGGACTCGACGTCCACCGGCACGAAGCGCAGCCCCGGCGGCACCGCGATGCCGAGTTCGGCGAGCCTGCGCTGCTTCCAGCGTTGCGGACCGGGTTGTTCCACCTCGAAGACGGCCAGGCGGCCTGCCAGGTCGGTGCGGCGGATCGCGGTGCTGTCCAGCCCGGCGCCCAGGATCACCAGTTGCTCCAGGCCGGTTTCGAGCAGCAGGTCCTCGGTCATCCGGGCCCGCGCGATCATCAGTCCCCGGTAGGACCGGGAGGCCGCGCCGGCGAAGACCGGTAGGTCGCGCCAGGCGCCGTCGGCGTCGTGCGGGACGCCGAGGCCCTCGAGTGCATCGGGGGTGTCGGCCAGTTGGATGCCGACGTCGTCGACCAGCACGTGGGGCGGCGCGTCCAGGCGCACGTGCTGCGCCCGCCAGACCGCGACCAGCACCGCCGTCGGGTCCGGCCGTTCCTGGGTGGTGGCCACGATTCCTCCCGAACCTGAAGATCGGTGGAGCTGGACTGGTTCCTGACGCTGCGTCAGGTGTTCGCCTCCAGGTCGCCCTCGGTCTCCAGGTACACGTCGCGCAATGCCGCGAGGCTCTCCGGGTCCGGGTGCTCCCACATGCCGCGATCGGCGGCCTCGAGCAGTCGTTCGGTGATGCTGTGCAACGCCCAGGGGTTGGACTCGGCGAAGAATTTGCGCTGCTCCGGGTCGCGGACGTAACGCTCTGTCAGTTGCTCGTACATCCAGTCCGCGACGACGTTCGCGGTGGCGTCGTAGCCGAACAGGTAGTCGACGGTGGCCGCGAGTTCGAACGCGCCCTTGTAGCCGTGCCGGCGCATTGCCGTCAGCCAGCGCGGGTTCACCACCCGCGCCCGGAAGATCCGCGCGGTCTCCTCGGACAGGCTGCGGGTGCGGACCGCGCTGGGGTTGGTCGAGTCGCCGACGTAGGCCTGCGGATCTTTGCCGGTGAGCGCGCGGACGGTCGCGATCATCCCGCCGTGGTACTGGAAGTAGTCGTCGGAATCGGCGATGTCGTGCTCGCGGGTGTCGGTGTTCTTCGCGGCGACCGCGATCCGTCGGTAGGCCGACTCCATGTCCGGGCGGGCCGGGACGCCGTCCAGGTCGCGGCCGTAGGCATAACCGCCCCAGACCGCGTAGACCTCGGCCAGGTCGGCGTCGGTGCGCCAGGATCGCGAGTCGATCAACGGCAGCAGACCGGCACCGTAGGCGCCCGGCTTCGACCCGAACACCCGCACGGTGGCTCGGCGCCGGTCGCCGTGCTCAGCGACATCGGCGGCCACGTGGTCCCGGACGTAGTTGTCCTGCGGCGACTCGTCGAGTTCGGCGACCAACCGGACGGCGTCGTCCAGCATCGCGACCACGTGCGGGAAGGCGTCGCGGAAGAACCCGGAGATCCGCACCGTGACGTCGATCCGCGGCCGGCCCAGTTCGGCCAGGTCGATCGCCTCGAGGCCGCTGACCCGCCGCGAGGCCTCGTCCCACACCGGGCGCACGCCGAGCAGGGCCAGGACCTCACCGATGTCGTCGCCGGAGGTCCGCATCGCCGAGGTGCCCCACACCGACAGGCCCACCGACCGCGGCCACGCGCCGGTGTCGGCACGGTAGCGCTCGAGCAGCGACTCGGCCATCGCCGCGCCCGTGGCGTAGGCCAACCGGGACGGGACCGCCTTGGGGTCGACCGAGTAGAAGTTGCGCCCGGTCGGCAGCACGTTGATCAGACCCCGCAACGGCGAGCCGGACGGCCCGGCCGGGACGTACCCACCTGCCAGGGCGTGCAGGACGGCGTCGATCTCGTCGGACGTCCGGTTCAGGCGCGGCACGATCTCGGTGGCCGCGAACCGCAGCACGCCCGCCACCGCAACCAGATCGCAACTTCTGCCGTGTCCCGCGCCCTTCAACCCCTCAGCTAGGGCGCCCGACACGTCAGAAGATGCGAGGATCGAGTCGGTGGCGGCGGGGTCCCAGTCGGCGGCCTCCATGGCGGCGACGAGCGCTCGGGCCTGCGCCTCGATGCGGTCGGTCTCCTCCCGGGTGGCGCTGCCGTCCTCGGCCAGGCCCAGTGCCTCCCGCAGGCCGGGCAGGGCAGCGACCTGGCCGCCCCACATCTGACGGGCCCTCAGCATTGCCAGCACCAGGTCGACGCGAGGCTCGCCCACCGGCACCTGGCCGAGAATGTGCAGGCCGTCGCGGATCTGGACGTCCTTGATCTCGCACAGCCAACCGTCGACGTGCAGCAGGAATTCGTCGAACTCGGCGTCGTGCGGACGATCGTCCAGGCCGAGGTCGTGGTCGAGCTTGGCGGCCTGGATCAACGTCCAGATCTGGGCCCGGATCGCGGGCAGCTTCGCCGGGTCCATCGCCGCGATGTTGGCGTGCTCGTCGAGCAGTTGCTCCAGCCGCGTGATGTCGCCGTAGGACTCGGCCCGGGCCATCGGCGGGACCAGGTGATCGACCAAGGTCGCGTGCGCCCGCCGCTTGGCCTGGGTGCCCTCGCCGGGGTCGTTGACCAGGAACGGGTAGATGAACGGCACGTCACCGAGTGCGGCGTCGGTCCCGCACGAGGCGGACATCCCGGCGGTCTTGCCCGGCAGCCACTCGAGGTTGCCGTGCTTGCCGACGTGGATCATCGCGTGCGCGCCGAAGCAGCCTGGCCCGTCGCCGCCGAGCCAGCGGTAGACGGCCAGGTAGTGGTGCGAGGGCGGCAGGTCCGGGTCGTGGTAGATCGCCACCGGGTTCTCGCCGAACCCGCGCGGCGGTTGCACGGTCAGCGCGAGGTTCCCGGCACGGATCACCGCCAGGACGATCTCGCCGGCCGGATCCCTCGATGTCGCCGCGCGGGACCGGTCGACGAACAGCTCGCCCGGCGCCGAGCCCCAATGTTTCTCGACCGATTCCCGCAGGTCCGCCGGCAGAGTCGCGAACCAGGCCCCGTACTCGGCGGCGCCCAACCGGATCGGGTTTGCGGCCAGTTGCGCGTCGGTCAACCAGTCGGGGTCCTGGCCACCGACGGCGATCAGCCCGGCGATCAGCGCGTCGCCGTCGCTGCCGGGCAGACCCGGCACGGCGCCCGGGCCGTCGGCCGGCCCGATGTCGTAACCGGCTTCGCGCAGGCGCTGCAGCAGGCGGATCACGCTGGCCGGAGTGTCCAGGCCGACTGCGTTGCCGATGCGGGAGTGCTTGGTCGGGTAGGCGGACAGGACCATCGCCAGGCGTTTCTCGGCCGGCGCGACGTGGCGCAGCCTGGCGTGACGGACGGCGATCCCGGCCACCCGCAGGCACCGCTCAGGGTCGGCGGCGTAGACGCTGAGGCCGTCGGGGTCGGTCTCCTTGAACGAGAACGGAACAGTGATCAACCGTCCGTCGAACTCCGGCACGGCGATCTGGGTAGCGGTGTCCAACGGCGACAGGCCCTCGCCGGAGCCGGCCCACCGGTCCCGACCCGAAGTCAGGCACAGGCCCTGCAGGATCGGCATGTCCAGCGCCGCCAGCGCGGCGACGTCCCAGGCCCCGTCGTCCTCGCCGGCACCGACACTTGCCGGTCGGGTGCCGCCCGCCGCCAGCACGGTGACGACCAGCGCGTCGGCCGGAGCCAGTTCGGCCAGCAGCGACTGGTCGGGAACCCGCAGCGAGGACACGAACATCGGCATCGGTACGCCGCCGCGCGCGACGACCGCCCGGCACAGGTCGACGACGAACGCGGTGTTGCCCGCGGCGTGGTGGGCGCGGTAGTACAGGATCCCGATCCGTGGACCTGACGCTCCGTCAGTGACCTCCGCTTCCAGCTCCAGGTGACCCCAACCCGGCAACTCGGCGGGCGGCTCGAAGCCGTGCCCAGTCAGCAGGAGCGTGTCGGACAGGAACCCGTGCAGGTTGCCCAGGTTCGCCGGACCCCCGTAGGCCAGATAGGTGTGGGCGGTGGCCGCCACGCCCGCCGGCACCGTGGAGAGGCCCATCAGTTCCGCGTCCGGGCTCTGCTCGCCGCCGACCACCACCACCGGCCGGCCGTCGGCCCGCAGCAGGTCGAACCCGTCCTCCCAGTCGCGGTAGCCACCCAGGATCCGGACCACGACGATCTCGACGCCGGCGAGCAGGTCGGGCAGTTCGGCCAGGTCCAACCGGGCCGGGTTCGCCAGGCGCCAGTCGGCCGCGGCGGCACGGGCCGACAGCAGATCAGTGTCGGAGGTGGACAGCAGCAGGTGCGTGGCGGGCAAGCGGACTCCTCGGTCTGGTCACCGCCATAGTTCCAGGGCCTGAGTTCCAGGGCCTGCCGGGACGGTCCGCACGCCCTCGCCGCGGTCGGGGAGGGGTCCAGGGGTCCTTAGGATCGGGGGATGAACACCCCGCCGCGCCCCCGCCGGCTCGGCCCGGACGCGTGTCCGGGCGTGCTCTCGGTGTGGCAGGCGCAGGACGGCGGACTGGCCCGCGTCCGGCTGCCGGGCGGGCGCCTGGCGAGTTCGGGCCTGCGGGTGCTCGCCGAGGCGGCCACCGAACTCGGGTCCGGGGTCCTGGAACTGACCGTGCGCGGAAACATGCAGGTCCGCGGCCTTGCGCGGGGCGCCGAACGCGACCTGGCCGAGCGCCTGCGGCCGGCGGGCCTGCTGCCCAGCGACACCCATGAGCGGGTGCGGAACATCGTCGCCTCGCCGTGCTCCGGCCTGTGCGGACCGGAGGTCTGGGCCGTGGTCGCTGCCCTCGACGCGGCCATGATCGCCGAGGCGGATCTGGCCGCGCTGCCCGGACGCTTCCTGTTCGCCGTCGACGACGGCACCTGCGACGTCACCGCGCTGGGGGCCGATGTCGCGCTGTTCCGCGGCGAGCGCAGCTGGGAAGTGGTGCTGGGCGGCACCGTGCCCGGCGTGCGGGTGGCCGAGGACCAGGTGGTCGTCGCGGCGGTCTGTGCGGCTCGGGCGTTCCTGACGGAGCGTCAGGCCCAGGGCTCGGGCGCCTGGCGGCTGGTCGAACTGACCGAGGGCCCGGCGCGGGTCGCCGCGGTGGTGCGGGCGGCGATCCCGACCGTGCACTGCGCCGAGAGTCTGCCGCCCGGGGCACTGGTCCGGCCGCGATTGCCGAACCTGGGCCCACACGCGACCCCGTTGGACGGTCGGGTTGCGGTGGTCGTCGGCGTGCCCGACCGGACCTTGTCGGCGCAGGCCGCCGGAGCGCTCGTCGACTCCGGCGCCGCCGAGTCGGTGCGGGTCACGCCCTGGCGCAGCCTGCTGGTTCCCGGCCTCGACTGTCCTGGCGTCGACATCGTGCGCTCGTGGGCCGGCGCCCATGGGCTGGAGGTTGTATGAGCGAGCTGGCGAGCGACAGATGAGCAGAGCATCTTCATCGAACGCCGAGGACCTCGCCTGCGTGGTCGAGGCGTGAAGATCGAGTATGTGCGTGACGCTGCCGAGATCTACCGTCGGTCGTTCGCGACGATCCGGGCTGAGGCAGCCCTCGACCAGTTGCCGACCGACGTGGCCCGGGTCGCGGTGCGGATGATCCACTCGTGCGGGATGACCGATCTGACAACGGATCTGACATACAGTCAGGACGTCGTAACGGCGGCACGCGCGGCGCTGCTGGCCGGCGCGCCGATTCTCTGCGACGCGCAGATGGTCGCCTCGGGCATCACCCGCAGTCGGTTGCCGGCCCAGAACGAGATCGTCTGCACGCTGGCCGACCCGCGCGTGCCGGGCTTGGCCGCCGAACTGGGCAACACCCGGTCCGCGGCCGCCGTCGACCTGTGGGGCGATCGCCTGGCCGGCGCGGTGGTGGCGATCGGCAACGCCCCGACCGCACTGTTCCGGCTGCTCGAACTGCTCGACGCGGGCGCCCCGCGCCCGGCGGCCGTTCTCGGACTGCCGGTCGGGTTCATCGGTGCCGCGGAGTCCAAGGAGGCACTGGCCGCCTCGCCGCACCGACTGCCGCACCTGGTCGTCCGCGGCCGCCGCGGCGGATCGGCCATGGCTGTCGCCGCGGTCAACGCCATCGCGAGTGAGGTGGAATGAGTGGAATGACAGGCAAGCTCTACGGGGTCGGGCTGGGGCCCGGCGACCCGGAACTGGTCACCGTGAAGGCGGCCCGACTGTTGGCGACGGCCGGCGTGATCGCCTACCACGCCGCCCGGCACGGAAACAGCGTCGCGCTCTCGATCGCCGCCCCCTACCTGACGGGCGATCAGATCGAGGAACCGCTGGTCTACCCGCTGACGGTCGAGACGACCGACCACCCGGGCGGGTACCGCGGGGCGCTGGAGGAGTTCTACGACCAGGCCGCCGGCCGACTGGCCGAACACCTGGACGCCGGGCGCGACGTCGTCGTGCTCTGCGAGGGCGACCCGTTCTTCTACGGCTCATACATGCACATGCACAAGCGGTTGGCCGGTCGGTACCCGGTCGAGGTGGTGCCCGGGGTGACCTCGGTGGCCGGGGCGGCCGCCGAACTTGGGATGCCGCTGGTCGAACGCGACGAGATCCTCACCGTGCTGCCCGGGACTCTGTCCCCGGACGTGCTGGCCGCCCGGCTGGCGCAGACCGATTCAGCGGCGATCATGAAGCTCGGCCGGACGTTCACCGGCGTCCGAGACGCCCTGGCCGGAGCGGGTCGGCTCGACGAGGCCTGGTACGTCGAACGCGCCACCACCGGGCGGCAGCGGATCGCCCGACTGGCCGACGTCGACCCGGCCACTGTGCCGTACTTCTCGGTGGCTGTGCTGCCCAGCCGGGTCCACGAGGCGACCCGGGCCGAGTTGGCCACCGCCCCGGTGCGGACCGGCGGGCGCGGTGAGGTGGTCGTGGTCGGGCTGGGCCCGGCCGGACGCGAGTGGTTGACCCCGCAGGCGCAGGCGGCGCTGGCCGCCGCCGAGGACCTCGTCGGCTACGGCCCCTACCTCGACCGGGTGCCGCCCAACCCTCGGCAGCGGCGGCACGCCTCGGACAACAAGGTGGAGAGCGAGCGCGCCGAGTTCGCCCTCGACCTGGCCAGTCGCGGCCGCCGGGTGGCCGTGGTGTCCTCCGGCGACCCGGGCGTGTTCGCGATGGCTTCGGCGGTGCTCGAGGTGGCCGCAGAAGAGCGGTGGAAGGAAGTGCCGGTGCGGGTGCTGCCCGGGTTGACCGCGGCCAGTGCGGTGGCCAGCCGAGTAGGTGCACCGCTCGGGCACGACTTCTGTGTGCTGTCGCTGTCCGACCGGCTCAAGCCCTGGGACGTCATCGAGACCCGGCTGGCGGCCGTCGCTGCGGCGGACCTGGTGCTCGCCGTCTACAACCCGGCCTCCCGGGACCGGACCTGGCAGGTGGCCCGCGCCCGCGAGGTACTGCTCGAGCACCGGAGCCCACAGACGCCGGTGGTGATCGGCCGCGACGTCGGCGGTGCGGCCGAGCACATAGAGGTGACAACCCTGGGTCAAATGCAGCCCGGGACCATCGACATGAGGTGTCTACTGATGATCGGATCTTCGACCACGCGGGTGATAACCCGGGGGGACGGATCCACCATGGTTTTCACACCGCGCCGGTATCGCCCGCAATGACCGTTTCCGCCCCGTAGGGAGTCGGACGGATCAGGGTAGAGCGGGCCAACGGTGCAGAACGGCGTTCGCCCACGAAAGGCCGATCTTGGTGTCACTCTGCTCCGTGGGGATTGAGTCACTGGCAGCGAGGGAGGCCGCACGCCGATGAGCGCGCCCATCCTGGTAACCGGCGGAACCGGGACGCTTGGCACTTTGTTGGTTCGTGAACTGCAGGCCCGGGGCCGTGAGGTCCGGGTTCTCAGCCGCAAACCACGGCCAGGCAGTGTTGCCGGAGACGAGTCGGCACCGATGCGCGGCGAACCCGAGTGGTTCGTCGGCGACCTGACCACGGGCATTGGTGTGCCCGCGGCCGTCGACGGCGTGCACACGATCGTGCACTGCGCGACCGGGCTGAAGGGCGACGCCAAGATGGGCGCCCAGTTGATGATCGCGGCGGCCCGCGCGAACCACCCGCACATCGTCTTCCCGTCGATGGTGGGGTGCGAGACCATCCGCAGCCCGCAGTACCGCGACAAGCGCGCCGTCGAGCGGATGCTCGAGAGCGGCGACCTGCCGTGGACCGTGATGCGCTGCACCCACTTTCACGAGCACCTCGAGGCGGAATTGGCCCACGCGGCCCGCTTCCCGCTGATGCTGGTGCCCGGCGCGACCTCGTTCCAGCCGATCGCCGCCGCCGAGGTGGCCGACCGGATGGCCGACCTGTGCACCGGGATCCAGTCCCACCGGGTGCCGGACATGGGCGGCCCGCAGATCCTGTCCGCCGTCGAGTTCGCCAGCACCTGGCTGGCCGAGACCGGGCGGGTCCGCAAGGTCCTCGAGGTCAACAAGCGCGGCCACCAGTACGAGGGCTGGCGCACCGGTGCGCACCTCGCCCCCGAGCGCGGCGTCGGGGAGCAGACGTTCGGGGCCTACCTGGCCGCCACCCGTCGCTTCCGGGATGCGGAGGCCGTCGCGTTCGAGGCGGCCCAAGCTCAGCAGAAGGCCACCGACCGGAAGCTCGCTCGCGCGGCCAAGGACGCTGCCAAGGCGCAGGAGCGGGCCGCCAAGGACGCGGAGAAGCTCACCCAGCAGGCCGAGGAGCAGGCCCGCAAGGTTCAGCGCGAGCAGGCCCGCGCCGAACGGTTGCAGCCGGCCGACCCTCAGACGCCCGCGCCGACGCAGCAGTACCCGACGCCGCAGCAGCAGCCGATGCCGCAGCAGCCGATGCCGCAGCAGCAATCGATGCCGCAGCAGCAGCCGATGCCGCAGCCCCCGATGCAGCAGCCGCCCAACAACGCCCATTGGGCGACGGTCCAGCCGGCGCAAGGCATGCCGCAGTACCCGGCTCAGCCGCCGGCCGGTCCCGCGTACGTGGCGGCGCCCGTGCCGCCGATGACCCATCTGATGGCCGATCAGCTGAACCCCGGTCCGGTGACTACAACGTCGCCGCTGCCGGCTCAGCCGGGCGCCGAGCAGTCCGCGGCGGGTCAGGCATTCCTGACCCAGCCGGTCCAGGACTCACCGGCGGTACCGAATCAGGTCGCGTCGCGATCGGACTCGGAGCAGGCCACCCAGCCGGGTGCACCGGCGGACCTGGGTCGACCGGCGAAGCCTGGCGACTTCAGCACCGCCTGACCGTCCGCTGCCGCTGACGTCGAGTCAGATGTGCAGCCCCGTTGGGAACGCGGCGTCGCCAGGGTCGGGATCCAACGTCACCGCGGTGCCGTAGGCGCAGATCTCGGTCAGCTGCCCCCGAGTTCGCTGGTGTCGAAGCGGAACGCGATCACGGCGTTGGCACCGCGGGCCCGCGCTTCCTCGGTGAGCCGTTGGGTGGCTTGCGTACGGCCGTCGGCGAGCATCTTGGTCATGCCCCGAAGCTCGCCCCCGCTGTGCCAATTTTCGAATTCCTGGCCGACCTGCGACTTCAGGCCGCCCCGGTGCTGGGGCCGATGTTGCGCGAGCGGACGGTAAGCCCGAAGACCTCGCCGTGGACGCGGGCAATCCGATGACCGGCGACGTCGTTCGTGGTTGTGATCAGCATGCGGTCCACGCTGCCGGCCGCCGCAGCCCAGGTATGAGAGTGCCCATTCTGATCATCGATGATCTGGGTGCAGCAGGCCGTTCGTGCGCAGCCAGGCCAAGGCGCCGGGCACGTCCGCGACGACGCTCACCCGACCGGCCCCCGGCATCGGCGGGCGGTCGACCATCACCACTGTGACGCCGAGTTCGCGAGCGGCGACCAGCTTCGCAGCCGTCATGTTCCCGCCGCTGTCCTTGGTCACCAGCACCCGTACACCGTGCTCGGCCAGCAGCGCGCGCTCGTCGGTCAGGGCGTAGGGCCCGCGCGAGAGCAGCAGCACGTGCTCGGTTGGCAGCGGCCCGTCGGGCGGGTCCACCGTGCGGATCACGAACCGGTGCGGGGCGGCCGCGAAGACCTCGAGCCCGCCCCGGCCGGTGGTCAACAGCACCGGACCGGGCAGGTCGCGCAACGCACCGGCAGCGGCGGGCATGTCCGGCACGCGGTGCCAGTCGTCGCCGGGCTGCGCCTGCCAGCCTGGCCGGCGCAGCACCAGCAGCGGCAGCCCCAGACTCTTCGTGGCGGCCACGGCAGACGCGCTGATCCGCCGGGCGAACGGGTGGGTCGCGTCGATCACCGCCGTGATGCCCTCGTCGCGCAGCCAGTCCCGCAGCCCGTCGACCCCGCCGAACCCGCCGATGCGCACCGCGCCGGCCGGCAGCGCCGGGGCGCTGACCCGACCGGCCAGCGAGCTGACGAAACCGTGCTCGCCGGCCGCATGCAGTGCGGCCGCCAGCGCCCGGGCCTCTCCGGTGCCGCCGAGGATCAGCAACTCAACGCTCATCGGCCGACCTGGCTCATGTGTCGCGACACCGTGCGGAGCTGTAGAGGTGGCTGTCCGGGAACTGCTCGGCGGTCAGCACCGCGCCGACGATGATCACCGCGGTCCGGACCACCCCGGCGGCGCGTACCGCCTGCGCGATCGTGCTCAGCGTTCCGCGCAGCACCAGTTCGTCGTCCCAGCTCGCCCGGGCCACGACCGCGACCGGCGCGGCCGGGCCGTGCCGGGGCATCAGTTCGGCGACCACGTCCTCGATCTTCTGCACCGCCAGGTGCAGCACGAGGGTGGTGCCCAGTGCCGCGAGCGAAGCCAGGTCCTCACCGGGCGGCATCGGGGTCGAGCGGTCGGAGATGCGGGTCAGCACCACCGTCTGCCCGACGCCGGGGACGGTCAGCTCCCGGTTCAACGCGGCGGCCGCCGCCGTCCAGGCGGACACCCCGGGTGTGACGTCGTAGGGGATGCCGGCCGCGTCCAGCCGCCGCATCTGCTCGGCCATCGCCGAGTACAGCGCCGGGTCGCCGGAGTGCAGGCGCACGACGTCGTGCCCAGCCGCATGCGCTTCCCGGAACTCAGCCTCGATCGCCTCGAGGTCCAACTTGGACGTGTCCACCACCCGTGCCCCTGGCGGGCACCAAGCCAGGATCGCCGACGGGATCAGGCTGCCCGCGTACAGGCAAACCGCCGCGGCGCTGATCAAATCCTTGGCCCGCAAGGTGACCAGATCGGCCGCACCCGGCCCGGCCCCGACGAAGTGGACCGTCACTACCGCGTGACCGCCCACTGGGTCACCGGGTGCGCGGCGCGCCAGCCGGTGAACCCGCCGAGCGGCACCGCGTGCGACACCTCCAGCCGGGTCAGGTCCCCACCGAAGCGGTCGCACCGGTCCACGAGAGCGGCCTCGGTCTGCAACGTCACGGCGTCCGCGACCAACCGGCCGCCCGGGCGCAGCGCATCCCAGCACATGTCCAGCACGGCCGGGTCGCTGCCGCCGCCGCCGACGAAGATCGCGTCGGGCAGGGGCAGGTCGGCCAGCGCGTCCGGTGCCGTCCCGACGACGACCCGCAGGTCCGGTACACCGAGGGTGACCGCGTTCACGGTGATCCGCTCGGCGCGGTCCGGGCGACGCTCGACGGAGATCGCGAGCGCGCCCCGGGCAGCCCGCATCCACTCGATGCCGATGCTGCCCGACCCGCCGCCGACATCCCAGAGCAGTTCGCCGGGTCGGGGCGCGAGCCGAGCCAGCGCCAGTGCCCGGACTTCCCGCTTGGTGATCTGCCCGTCGTGCGCGAATGCGTCGTCGGGTAGGCCCGGGGTCCGGGGCAGGGGGCTGCGGCCGGGTTCGGCCAGCACCTCGATCGCGACGATGTTGAGCGGGTCGAACCCGCCGGACGGGGAGGCCGGCGTGGCCGCGGTCGCGGCGATCAGCCGCTCGTCCGGGCCGCCGAGCTGCTCGAGCACGATCACCTCGCTCGGACCGAACCCGGCACCCACCAGCAGTGCACAGACTGCTGCCGGGGTCATCGCGCCCTCGGACAGCACCAGGACGCGACCGCCCGGGGACAGCACCTCCCGCACCCGGTACAGCGGCCGACCGACCGTGCTGATCACGTCGACGTCCTCGACCGACCAGCCCAGGCGCGCGCAGGCCAACGAGACCGACCCGGGGTGCGGCACGACACGTACCATCTCCGGGCCGAGCATCCGCACCAGGGTTGAGCCGATGCCGTAGTGCATCGGGTCGCCGCTGGCCACCACGTGCACCGGGTGCCCGGCGTACTCCTCCAGCAACTGGGGCAGGCCCTCGACCAGCGGGATCGGCAATGACTCCCGCGTCGCCTTCAGGTCGTCCGGCAGCATGGCCAGGTGCCGCGGCCCGCCGACGATCACATCTGCCCGCGCCAGCTCGGCCCGACCGGTCTCGGTCAGCCCCGGCCAGCCATCGGCCCCGATCCCGACGACGGTGACCCGCTCGCTCATGCCCCCACACCGCCCAATCGCGTCTGCCCGGATTTGCTGTATAGCCCTCGCCTTTGCTCACCTGCAACGAGGCAGGGCCGGAGGGATCATGGATTCCCCACGAGCCGGTCGATCCGGATCAGCAGCACGACGCGCTCCGGGTTGGCCCGCGGCGTGCGGTAGCGCAACGCGTAGCGGCGCTCGGCCTCGGCGACGTCGGCCGGCTCGGCACTGACCGTCGCGGTGCCCTCCACGGTCGACCACCGCCGGCCGTCGACCTGGCACACCGCGACCGGAGCCCCACCGGGTTCGGCCGCGACGTGGCGCACCTTCAGCGACGACCGGGAGGCGATCACCCGCACCAGGCCGGCCTCGGCGTCCAGCGTGGCCCCGACCGGCACCACGTGCGGGCGGCCGTCGGCGCGCAGCGTGGTCAGCGTGCACAGGTGCCGCTCGGTCCAGAACTCGGCCACCGCCGGGTCGTGCGCGGACAGCAGGTGCGACGCGACGCGAACGCGCGGGGAATCGACGGCCATCGAGGCAACTTAGACCCCCGGCGCGACTCTCACCGACCGCGACGCCGCCGCAGCAGGTAACTGTCCATGATCCAGCCCTTGCGTTCCCGGGCCTCGGCGCGCAGTTCCAGGATCTTTGCCTTGCAGTCCTGCAGGTCGCCGGTGACGAGCAGCTCGTCCGGCATCCCGACGTAGGCGCCCCAGAAGATGTCCAGGTCCTCGTCCGGCAGGTCGGCGAAGGCCCCGCTGCCGTCCAGCATGACCCAGACGTTGTCCAGGTCCGGGGGCATCCCGCCGGCCAGTCGCCGTCCGGTGGTCACGTGGACCGGGGAGCCCACGGCCGTGAACGTCACCCCGTGCCGGGCGGCGAGCACCTGGATGCTGCTCAACCCGGGCACGACGGAGCACCGGAAGGCGATCTTCTCCCGGTCGGCGACCCGGTCGAGCACCCGTAGCGTGCTGTCGAACAGCGCCGGGTCGCCCCACACCAGGATGCCGATGGCCTCCTGCGCGCCGGTGTGCTCGACCAGTGCTGTCTCGAAGGCCGCGGCCCGGGCGTCGTACCAGTCGGTCACCGCACCGGGGTAATCCGCGGCCCGGCGGTCGCGGGGCTGCTCGGGGACCGGTACCAGCCGGTAGGGCTTTGTGATGTGCCTCTCGCAAATTGTTCTGCGCACCTCGACGAGCTCCGCGGTGGCCTCTCCCTTGTCCACGACGAGGACCACGTCGAGGTCCGCGAGGACCCGAATTGCCTCCAGGGTCAGGTGTTCCGGGCTTCCGCAGCCGATGCCGATCACATGAATGGTGCGCACCCGAGTCCCTCCGGTCTTACAGGATTCCATCCCGATTGTTGTCACCGCCGTCACTGCGGAGTCAGGGTGGGCCGCCCTAGGGTTTGTCAGACGCCGCCCGCGATCCGGTCGGCCAGACGCCCATGAGCTGGAGAAGCCTCAGTGTTCCGACGAATTGCCGTTGTAAACCGCGGTGAGGCGGCGGTCCGCCTGATCCGTGCAGTCCGCGAGCTCAACGAGGAGCGCGGGTTCCGGATTCGAACCGTTGCCATGCACACCGAGGGCGAACGCTCGGCCATGTTCGTGCGTCAGGCCGACGAAGCCGTACTGCTGCGCCCCAGTGCCACCGCCTCCGTCCCATATCTGGATTACGCCGAACTCGAGCGCGCGCTGGTGGAGTGCGGCGCTGACGCTGCCTGGGTGGGCTGGGGGTTCGTCTCCGAGCACCCGGGCTTCGTGGAGCTCTGCGACCGGCTCGGCATCACGTTCATCGGCCCGAAGGCCGAGGCGATGCGGCTGCTCGGCGACAAGATCGAGGCCAAGCTGGTGGCCGAACGGGTTGGCGTCCCGGTCGCGGCGTGGAGCGGCGCCGGCGGCGTGCAGAGCGTCGCGGAGGCCGAGCAGCACGCCGAGCGGATCGGCTACCCGCTGATCATCAAGGCCAAGGCCGGCGGCGGTGGCCGCGGCATCCGTAAGGTCATGGAGCCCGGCGAGCTGACGGCGGCCTACGAGGGCACCCGCGCCGATGCGGCCCGGTACTTCGGTGACGACGGCGTGTTCCTGGAGGCGCTGGTCACCGGCGGCCGGCACGTCGAGGTGCAGATCATCGCCGACAAGCACGGCAACGTCTGGGCGCCGGGCGTGCGCGACTGCTCCATCCAGCGTCGCAACCAGAAGATCATCGAGGAGTCGGCCTCGCCGGTCCTGACCGCCGAGCAGTCCCTCGAACTGCGCCGGGTCTCGATGGACCTGATCCGCGAGGTGGGCTACCACGGCGCCGGCACGGTCGAGTACCTCTACGACCCGGCCGCCAAGTCCTTCGCGTTCCTCGAGGTCAACACCCGCCTGCAGGTCGAGCACCCGATCACCGAGGCCGCGACCGGCGTCGACCTGGTCAAGCTGCAGATCCTCACCGCCGGCGGTGAGGCGCTGCAGGGGGAGTGCCCGGCCGAGGTCGGCCACGCGATCGAGATCCGGCTCAATGCCGAGGACCCGGACAACGGCTTCGCGCCCGCGCCCGGCCAGGTGCAGTTCCTGGAGTTCCCGCAGGGGCCGGGCATCCGCGTCGACTCCGGGATCGCCACCGACGACACCATCCCGCAGGAGTTCGACTCGATGGTCGCCAAGATCATCGCGTCCGGTAGGGACCGCACCGAGGCGATCGCCAGGCTGCGGCGCGCGTTGCGCGACACCACCGTCGTCATCAAGGGCGGCACCACGAACAAGTCGTTCGTGCTCGACCTGCTCAACCGCGAGGAGGTCCTGTCCGGCTCGGCCGACACGGCATGGCTGGACCGGGTCGGGCTGGACGCGAAGGCGACCCTGCCCGCCCACGCCGACATCGCGCTCTACGCGGTTGCCATCGACGTCTACGCCCGCGAGGAAGCCACGGAACGCGAGGCGTTCCTGGTCTCGGCCCGCGGCGGTCGCCCGCAGGCGAACCACGCCATCGGGCGCGACGTCGAGGTCCGCTACCAGGGCCAGGACTACAAACTGAGGGTCAATCAGATCTCCCCGGCCCGGTACCGGGTCTCGGCCAACGGCACCAAGGCCGAGGTCGCGGTCGAGCGGCAGGGTCGTTTCGCCTACCGGCTCTCGGTGCACGGGCGGGTCCACCGCGTCGTGCTCGCGGCCGGCGCGGCCGATCACCTCGTGGAGGTCGACGGCATCAGCCACCGCGTCGCTCGCGACGAGGGCGGCGTCATCCGCTCCTCCGCACCGGCCGTGATCGTCTCGTTGCCGGTCAAGGTCGGCGACGTCGTCGAGGCGGGCACGACTGTCGCGGTGCTCGAGGCCATGAAGATGGAGACCCCGGTGGTGACCCCGGTCGCCGGTCGGGTCCGCGAGGTCTTCGCCTCGGTCAACTCACAGGTCCCGGCCGGGACCCCCCTGGTGCGGCTGGACCCGGAGTCGGAGGAGACCGTGGTCTGCGACGCCCCGACCGTGGTGTTCGCCGGCGACGGCGAGTCCGAGGTCGAGCCCGCCCGGCGGGCCGCGGCGATCCTCGACGCGCTGCGCGCGCTGGTCACCGGTTACGACGTGAGCGCGGGCGAGGCGCGGGCACTGGTCGGCGAGTACTCGAAGGTGCGCCGTGCGCTGCCCGCCGACGATGCGGACCTGGTCTCGGCCGAACTCGCGTTGCTGACCACCTTCTCCGACATCTGCGAGCTCTCCCGCAACCGGCCGTCGGAGGAGGAGGAGCTCTCCGATCTCCACGTCCACTCGCCGCGCGAGCACCTGCACGCCTACCTGCACTCGCTCGACATCGAGCGGGAAGGTCTGCCGGAGTCGTTCCGGTCCCGGCTGTTGCGGGCGCTGGCGCACTACGACATCTCCGATCTGGAGCCCAGCGGCCGGTTGAAGGACGCGGTATACCGCGTATTCCTCGCGTTGGAACGTGGCGACGCTCAGATGCCGGTGGTTACCGCGCTCCTGGAGCGTTGGCTCGAGGTCGCCGACGAGGCCACCGCGAACGATGCGTTGGCCGAGGTTCTCGAGCGAGTTGTCACAGCCACCGTGATCCGTAACCCGGTCATCGGTGAGCTGGCCCGCAGTGTGCGGTACCGCTACTTCGACAAGCCGCAGAACATGGCCTACCGCGCGAAGGTCATCACGGCTGTGCGCGAGCAGTTGGCTTACCTGGTGGCGAATCCGGACGCACCGGACCGTGCCGAGCGGGTCGAGGAGATGGTCGTCTCGCCCGAGCCGATCATCGGGCTGATGAGTGAGTGGATCGGGACCGGTACCGCCGACCTCGGCCCGCTGCTCGAAGTTCTGACGCGGCGTTACTATCGCACCCGGGTGCTGGAAGAGGTGCGGTTGTTCCAGCAGCAGGACCGCCAGTTCGTCACCGCCGAGTTCGAGCTGGCCGACCAACGGTTGCACCTGATCACCACGGTCGGCGACTTCAGCGAGCTCGACGAGCTGTCCGGCGCGCTGAACGTGGTCGCCGCGGGCACCGACGCCTGGGAACCCTCGACGCTGGTCGTCGACATCTTCCTGTCCTGGGCAGGGGCGCCGAGCGACCACGACGCGATGGCTGAGGAACTGCGGGCCGCTGCCGCGCAGCTGTCGTTGCCGGAGACCCTGCGCCGGGTCACCGTCGGCATCGCCGGCGGCGAGATCGCCGCCCGGGCGCACTACTTCACGTTCCGCCCGAGTGCGGACGGGAGCCTGGTCGAGGACCGTCTGATCCGCGGGCTGCACCCGTTGGTGGCGCAGCGGCTGGACTTCAAGCGGCTGGTCAACTTCGACCTGACTCGGCTACCGGGCGACGAGGGCATCTACCTGTACCGCGCAGTCGGCAAGGAGAACCGGGACGACCAGCGGTTCATCGCTCTCGGCGAGATCCGCGACGTGCACCCGTTGCGCGACGCGGCCGGCCGGGTCCTGGCCGTGCCCACCGTCGAGCGGGTGCTCGCCGGTTGCGTGGAGAGCATCCGCGCGCAGCACCTGCGGCGTCCGCCGAAGCTTCGCATCGAGTCCAACCGGATCGTGCTCTCGGTGGCCCCGACAGCGAAGGTCCCGTTGGACGAGATGCACCACGTGGTGCGCAACCTCGTCCCGATGACCGCGGGTGCGGGTCTCGAGGAGGTCATGGTCGTCGGCCGGCTGCAGGAGGCCGACGACATCGCCGAGCACGAGGTCGCGGTGCTGATCTCCTACCGGCACGGCGCCGGGGTGCAGATCTCGGTCGTCGAGCGGCCCACCGAGCCGCTTCCGCCGCTGGACGAGTACTCGCAGAAGGTCCGGGCCTCCCGGGCCCGTGGCGCGATCTACCCGTACGAACTGGCCGAATTGTTGGCCGGTGAGGGCGGTACGTTCGCCGAGCTGGATCTGGCCGATGGGGTGCTGGTCCCGGTCGACCGCCCCCGCGGCAAGAACACGGCCGGGATCGTGGTCGGCGAGGTCACCTCGATCACTCCGCGCTACCCGGAGGGCATGACCCGGGTCGTGCTGATGGGCGACCCGACCAAGTCGCTGGGTTCGGTCGCCGAGGCCGAGTGCCACCGGGTCTGCGCGGCACTGGACTACGCAGAAAACCGAGGCATCCCGGTCGAGTGGCTGGCGCTGTCCTCCGGCGCCCGGATCTCGATGGAGTCCGGCACGGAGAACATGGACTGGGTGGCCCGGGCATTGCGCCGAATCATCGAGTTCACCCAGGCCGGCGGCGAGATCAACGTCGTGGTCGCGGGCATCAACGTCGGCGCCCAGCCGTACTGGAACGCCGAGGCCACGATGCTGATGCACACCAAGGGCATCCTGGTCATGACGCCGGACTCGGCGATGGTGCTGACCGGCAAGCAGTCGCTGGACTACTCCGGCGGCGTCTCGGCCGAGGACAACTTCGGCATCGGCGGTTACGACCGCGTCATGGGCCCGAACGGCCAGGCGCAGTACTGGGCGCCGAACATCCCGGCCGCGGTGGGAATCCTGTTCGCGCACTACGAGCACGCCTACCGCGCGCCCGGCGAGCGGTTCCCGCGTCCGGCACCGACCAACGACCCGCGCGACCGCGACGTGCGCGAGTTCCCGCACAACATCGCGGGCAGCGACTTCACCAAGGTCGGCGACATCTTCTCCGCGCAGAAGAATGCCGAGCGGAAGAAGCCGTTCGACATCCGGACCGTGATCCGGGCGGTGATGGACCAGGACCACGCGGTGCTCGAACGGTGGGCCGGCATGGCCGACGCCGACACCTCGGTGATCGTGGACGCGCACCTCGGTGGCATCCCGGTCGCGGTGATCGGGATCGAGTCGAAACCCGTTCCGCGTAAGGGCGCACTGCCCAAGGACGGCCCGGACATCTGGACCGGCGGCACGCTGTTCCCGCAGTCGTCGAAGAAGACCGCCCGGGCGATCAACGCCGCGAGCGGGGTCCGGCCACTGGTGGTGCTCGCGAACCTGTCCGGGTTCGACGGTTCGCCGGAGTCGCTGCGCAACGTCCAGTTGGAGAACGGCGCCGAGATCGGCCGCGCGATCACCAACTTCCAGGGCCCGATCGTGTTCGCGGTCATCTCCCGCTACCACGGTGGTGCGTTCGTCGTGTTCTCCGGGACCCTGAACGACAACATGGAGGTCGTCGCGGTCGAGGGCTCCTACGCCTCGGTGCTCGGCGGCGCGCCCGCGGCTGCGGTCGTCTTCGCCGGCGAGGTCCGCAGGCGGACCAACGACGACGGCCGGATCAAGGCCTTGGAGACCGCGATCGCCGAGGCCGACGGGGCCAGGGCCGCTGCGCTGCGGGTGGAGCTCGGTGACCTGCGGACCACCGTCCGGGTCGAGAAGATGGGCCAGGTCGCCGCTGAGTTCGAGGGGATCCACGACATCCGCCGGGCCCAGCGGGTCGGCTCGGTCCACGCCATCATCGCCGCCGCGGACCTGCGGCCCTACCTGATCGGCGCGGTCGAGCGAGGCATCGCGCGGACGCTGGAGCGGTAGCACACCGAACGCGGGGCCGGCGCGGGATCCCATGGGGTGCCGCGCCGGCCCGCTCGTTTTTGTGGACGGGGTCGGCCGTTGCTGTTGCCAGTGACTGCCGACCTCGGTGCAGGGCCCGAAGCGGGTGAATTCCCCGCACATCGGACAGTAGATGACAAATGACACTATCTCGACCAAGAAACGCGTCGGAAGCTCAATAGGCGGCTCCGCCACCGACTCGAACCCGCGTTCGGCAGGGTGTTGTCCTGGGCCGAGGTGCGGACGCGGAGACCGTGGCGGGCCAACCCGAAAGGCGCGGCACCTCACGGGGTGCCGCGCCCATTCCGCTGCATACCTCCACGAAGAGGGCTCTTGGACCTAGGTCCCGACCAGCGGAATCCGGGCTTGCCCGCGATTGGCACGCAAAACGCCGGAAACGGACACCGTGGGTGCCGCCGCGGCGGGAGGAATTCGGTGACCGATGACAAACGGCACTACACGGGCATTTAGGGCCCTGGTTTTCTTCCCATGTCAGACAAGGACGGAACGGGTCTAGCTGCCTTTATTCGAAAGCCGTCGACCGAAACCACGAAATCACCCTCGACCTTAGGAATCAACATGCTGGGTATCTTCCTCGACCTCACCGGCATCATCTCGTCGCTGGCCACGCTGCTGGGCGGGGCGGTCACGGCCGTCACGGGCGCCGGGGGCACCGCCATCAGCACCGTCGGCGGCCTGCCGGCCCTGCTGAGCGGTCTGCTCGGCGCCATCACCGGCAGCCTCGGCGGCCTCCCGCTCTAAGCATTCGGCGTTCCGGTCGCGCCTCGCCGCTCGCGGCGAGGC
>DATASX010000083.1 GCA_036269075.1 Sporichthyaceae bacterium | reverse complement strand
GGCGCGCCGCGACCGTCCCGGTTGCGGGGGTATCTGCTACGCCGCCGGGGGAGCCGCTCGGACGCGTCCGTTCGGGTGTCGGCCGAGGGAATCACGTGAGTCGGGCCAATTCTGCGCGTTAAGTTCGTACCGGATGTTCCGGCGGCGATGGAGCGCGGGTTGATCGAGGTCCGGGGACTGTCGAAAAAGTACGGCGACACGGTCGCCGTGCGGAACCTTTCCTTCACCGTGCCCGCCGGGACGGTGACCGGTTTCCTCGGACCCAACGGCGCGGGCAAGTCGACCACGATGCGGATGATTGCCGGTCTGGACACGCCGTCGTCCGGGTCTGTCCTGGTGAACGGTCGCAACTACCGGCACGCGAAGGCGCCGATGGCCGAACTCGGGATGTTGCTCGAGGCACGGTCGGTCCACTCGTCGCGCTCGGCCTTCAATCACCTGTTGGCCCTCGCGCACAGCAACGGCGTCCGCCGGCGCCGGGTCGACGAGGTCATCGAGCAGGTCGGCCTTCGCGACGTGGCCGGAAAGCGCGCCGGGAAGTTCTCCCTCGGCATGGGACAGCGCCTCGGGATCGCGGTCGCGCTACTCGGAGACCCGCGCACGGTGGTGCTCGACGAACCGATCAACGGGCTGGACCCGGACGGCATCCGCTGGGTTCGACTGCTGCTGCAGGATCTGGCCGCCCAGGGACGGACCGTCTTCCTGTCCTCGCACCTGATGTCCGAGATGGCGCAGACCGCGCAGCGGTTGATCGTGATCGGCCGAGGGAAGCTGATCGCGGACACCACGGTCGCCGAGTTCACGGCGCGCGCCTCCGACGGCCGGGTGCTGGTGCGCTCTCCGCAGGCCACCGAACTGGCCGAGGCGCTGGTCGGTCCCGGGGTGTCGGTCGAGGCGGTCGCCCCGGGCGAGTTGGCGGTGCGTGGGCTCTCCGCCGAGCGCATCGGGACGGTCGCCTGCGAGCACCGGATCGTGGTCCACCAGTTGAACGTCGCCGAGGTCTCGCTGGAGGAGGCGTTCATGGCGCTGACGGCCGCCGCCGTCGAGTACAGCGCCGAGCCCGTCGGGGGTCCACGATGAGCCGGTCGGCCCCGCCGCCCGCGGTCCAGGCGGTGACGATCCAGATCCCGGCGAACAAGCCCGGTGGCGCGGCGTCGACCGGCAACGCACAGGCCGTCGCGATCAGCGCACAGATGTTGATCGGCCGGGGCCGGCCGGTCTGGCGGCCGATGTTCTACGGCGGCGCGCTGATCGCGTTCGCGACCGCGCTCACTGCCCTGGCCCCGACCAGCAGTTGGTGGTTCATCTACGGGCTGGCGTGCGACCTGCTGGGCGTGTGCTTCCTGCCGGTGGCTGCCGTCCGGCTGCGGCAGTCCCGTGACCTGAAGGCTGCCACGGCGGAGTTGGCAGCCACTGGTGGGGTGATCGCCCCGTTCCGTCCGGTCCCGGCGCAGGCGACGCAGACGGATCGCCCGAAGAAGCCGCGTCCGGCCTCGACCGCGCGGTCAGCCGCGGCCGGCGGGCTTCCCGGCCTGAAGGTCACCCAGCTGCGCGTGATCCGCTCGGAGTGGACGAAGTTCCGCTCGCTGCGGTCCAGCAAGATTGTTGTGTTCGTCTCCGCCGCGGTGATCATCGGCGTGGCTGCGATCGTTGCCGCAGTGATCAACTCCCAGTGGGACAAGCTCAATCCCGATGCCCACAAGGTGTTCAGCCCGGCCGTGACGCCAATGGCAGGCGTCGGCCTGGCGCAACTCGCGTTCGGGGTCCTCGGCGTGCTGTTCATCAGCGGCGAGTACGCGACCGGCATGATCCGGTCGTCGTTGACGGCTGTGCCGCAACGCGCCCGGTTCATCCTGGGCAAGTTGGTGGTGCTGACCGGCGTGGTCGGCACGACCTCGCTCGTCGCCGCGGTGACGGCATTTCAGCTGGCCCAGTGGATGTGGACCAAGCACCACATTGAGACGCACCTCGGTGCGCCGGGCACGCTGCGTCCGGTGCTGGGAGCTGCCCTGTACCTGGTGCTGATTTCGATGCTCGCCATGGGCCTCGGTGTGCTGCTGCGGCACACGGCAGGGGCGATCGTCTCGCTGGTCGCCCTGTTGTTCCTGGCCCCGACGGTGCTCGGCTTCCTACCGGCTGGGATCGGCGCGACGGTCACCGAGCTGCTGCCGGCTCAGGCCGGGGCGGAGTTCTGGTCCAAGCCGGGCGGCGGCTGGACCGGTCTGCTGATTGTGGTCGCGTGGGCCGGCGGTACGTGTGCGGCGGGCTTCGCGCGGCTGCTGACCGAGGACGTGTGAGGTCCGTTCGTCCTCAGCCGGGCCCCCGGGCACGACAGGATGACTGCTGTCGTCACCAGACCAGCGGGGCCAACCGATGACGGACCTTGGCCCGGTAGTCCGTGTAGCCGACCAGATTGCCGGCCAGGAAGCGTTCCTCGTCCAACAGGCGGACGACGACCCCCGAGGCGAACGCGACCGCTCCCACCAGTCCCCACCACGAGCCGAGCGCAGGGCCGACACCGAGCATCATCACGACGAGTCCGGTGTACATGGGGTGTCGGACCAAGGCGTACGGTCCGGCCGCAACAACCGTCTGTCGTTCCTCGACGGTGATGATCGCGGAAGCGAAGGTGTTCGCGCGGAATGCGGCCCAGATGATCACGAGGCCACAGACAACCAATAGATCCCCGGCGAGGATCACGGCACTCGGTATGTGCGACCAATGGAACCGGTGGTCGAGGCCGGAGCTCACGAGCGTCCCGGAGAAGGTCACGGCAGTGAACTTCTGGACCTTGCGCTGCACCGGGGTCACCTCATCCGAGGCTGACGACAGCCGGCGGCGCAGCAATTCTTTGTCGTGGCGCAAGAGGTACGCATTTGTTGCGCCCTCGCCAACAGTGCCCAACGCCAGGAATACCCACGCCTCACGGTAGGCGAGAGTACCGGCCGCGACGAAGAGCACAACGGCCCGAGTCATGAATACCCGGGCAACAAGGTCGTTCCAAGCCTTACGGCGCAAGTTGTCCACCGCTGCAAGTTAGACCGTGCTGAGCCACGGTACAGGCCGAATCGGCATCTGGCGGTGAAATTCTCACGAGGGTGCACACCGCCCGGAGCGATCGCGCTACCGACTGGGGTCGTCACTCCAAATGAGTGACAGATGGCACTACTGGCCGGGTGCGTTCGCCGGCAATTTTGTCCATGTCAGGACAACACGGGCGGGTCGAGTTCGGAGCCGAGAGCTCGGCTGTCTGATCCGTAGCCTCCGCCCATACCTCGAATGGAGAAAGATCGATGCTCTCAACTCTCATTGGCGCCCTCGGCCTGACCAACCTGGTCGGCACCGTTCTCGGTGCGGTCCTGCCGGGTATCGGCTCTGCGGTCGAGCAGATCGGCGGGGTCGTCTTCAACGTGGGTGCGAGCCTCAGCACCATCGTGCTCGAGCTGCTCACCGCCAGGCTGTAAGCCCGTCACCCGGCTGCCGTGCCCCGCAATTCCCGTTGCGAGGGGCGCGGCAGCCTGGGCTGGTTCACAACCAACCGGCGTCGCGCGCTATCCGGATCGCCTCGATCCGGTTGCGGGCGCCGAGTTTCGTCATGATGCGCGACAGGTAATTCCGCACGGTCCCCTGCGACAGCGACAACTGCTCGGCCAGCTCGCGGACCGAGTTTCCGCTGGCCGCATGGCGGAGCAGTTCCAGTTCGCGCAATGTCAATGTGTGCACGGAACTGCGCGGTGGCTCGGTCAGGAATCGAGGATCGACGAATCGCTCTCCGGCGGCGACCCGACGGATGCTGTCCAGCAGGACCACCGACACCGAGTGCTTGTTGACCAGTCCGTGCGCCTGCGCCCGCAGCTCTCGCTGCAACGCCAACGGGGGATTGAGCCCGGTCATCGCGACCACCTTGCAGTTCGGTGCGCCACGCAGCAGCTGCCGGGCCAACCCCAGGCCGTCGCGGCCCGGGGTGTCCAGGTCGAGCAGCGCGACGTCGGCCCGGGTACGCAGTACGGCGCCGGCCAGGTCGCTGTCGGTGAGCACGGTGGCCACGACTTCCATGTCCCGTTCGGCCGAGAGCATCGTGTGCAGCGCCCCGGCGTAGAGCGCGATTCCCTCCGCGATCAACAGCCGGATCGGGCGCAAGGTCAGGACGTCGGCAGACCCGGCGCGGCCGTGGAACTTCGTCCCGTGTCCGTCCGAGCGGATCAGCCTCCGCCCGGCCAGCGCGGTGATGCGCGCGGCCAACTCCGGGACGGCGAAGGGGCGGCTGAGGTATTCGTCGGCACCGGGGGAGCTCTGCGGCTCGACGCCGGCGGTGGCCGCCCGGGTCGTCAGTAGCAGGATCCGGGCGTCGGTCACGGCTCGCAGCCGTTGCGGGCTGACGCCGGCCGGCATGGGGTCCTGGTCCAGGACGACGACGTCGTAGTCCTGCGCTGACGCCTTGGCCAGCGCGGAGGTTCCGTCGAAAGCCACGTCGACCGCGCCGCGCGCGACCAGGCCACGTTCCAGGGCATCGGCCAGTCGTCGATCGGGTTGCACGACCAGCACCCGCACCGGCTGCCGGTCCGGCGGCACTTTGTCGTATGTCCGCTCACTCATCGGCGCACCATCGATCGTCGGTGCGAGTCGGAAGTGGCGTGCGCTATGACACCGATTCGTTCGCTGCGCTCACTCATTGCACCACCACCGCGCTCGCTTGCAGTGTCCCGTCGGCGTCGCTGGTGCCCTGCACGATCACCTGCGAGCCGTTGACCAGTCCCTGGGCGGAGCCGTTGGCCGGGTCCTTCAGAGAAAGCTTCTTGATGATCGGGGTCTGGTCGGTGACCGCGACCTTGTGCTGATTGCCCTGCGCATCCTTGACGGTGAACTGCGTCGGGCTGACCGCAACGACCGTCCCGGTCAGCGTCGGACCGGCGGCACCGGCGACCGAGGCCTGCTGCAGCTGTGCGGCCGCGAGCGCCGCCGGGTCGACCAGATGGGCGTCGTGGTGCTTCTGGATGAGGATCCCGCCGCCGAAGGCCACCGCGACCAAGGCCGCAATCGCCAGGAACCATGTGGAACGCGGCACTCCCGGGCTGGGGAAGGCGATCTCGTCCAACTCGGCCAGGTCGTCGAAGTCCGACTCGAGGTAGTAGCCCTCGGCCTCGGCGTCCTCGACTGCGGCTTCCTCGACCGGCGCTTCCTCGACCGGCGCTTCCTCGTCGGTCTCCGCGGTCGGCGCTGCCGCCTCCAGGTCCGCCAGTTCGCCGGCGTCTTCCTTGACGTCGTCGACGAGCTCGTCCTCGACCTGGCCCTCGACCTCGTCCTCGCGCTGGTCCTCGCGCACGTCGTCGGGGTCTTCGTCCGCGGCGTCGTCGGCGAGCTCGTCCTCGACCCGCGCGGCCGGCTTCTCGTCCTCGACGTCCTTGGCAGACCGGATCGGTGGCCACGGGTCCGCCCACTCCAGCGCCGGCACCGTCGCGCCCTCCGGGGCGGCCAACGGCGCCGGCGTCTCCCACGGGCTGGCCGGGGAGGACCAGGCCAGGTCCAGATGGCGTGGCGGGGCGCCGGGCATCGGCGGCCTCCTGCCCGGCTCGGGTCGCTGCTCGCGGTTCATGTGACAGTCCCTCACTCGTGTTCCGCGCTACGCGCGTCAACGAGCTTCAATCGGCTCGGGAGCGAGAACGCTCGCGTGCGCAATGTTCTTAGGCTCACTGTTCTCGCTCCTCTCGCCTCAATCACTCGTACCGCAGAGCTTCGATGGGATGCAGGTCGGCGGCCCGGCTGGCCGGGTACAACCCGAACACCAGACCGGTGAACAAGGAGACCGCCAGCGCCAGGTAGATCGAGTACGGCGCGACCTCCGGAACCACCCCGGCGATGGTGAACCGGGAGGCGACGACTCCGGCGAAGATGCCGAGCGCGCCACCGGCCAGGCTCAGGAACACGGCCTCGCCGAGGAACTGACCGATGATGTCGCCACGGCCGGCGCCGATGGCCTTGCGGATACCGATCTCCCGGGTCCGCTCGGTGACCGAGACGAGCATGATGTTCATGACGCCGATTCCGCCGACCAGCAAGGAGATCCCGGCCACAGTGGCGAGCAGGATCGTCAACGTGTGGTTCGACGAGGAGGAGACGTCGAGGATCTGGGAGGCGCTGACCACCAGGAAGTCCGCGTCCAGCAGGTTCACGTGATGGCGGGCGTTCATGATCCGGGTGATCTCCGCCTGGGCGGCAGCGACATCCTTCGAGGAGATGGTCGACACCTCGATCGCGGTGACCGGGCCGATCCCGGGTGGCGAGTAGCCGTACAGCGCGTCCTGCACGGCGCTCCCGACGCCGATGGCCCGGTCGTCCTGGTCCTGCTGCCCGGAGTAGCCCTTGGGCCTGAGGATTCCGCACACCGTGAAGGCATTGCCGTTGATCAGCACCTGCTGGCCGACCAGTTGGCGCGGATCGCCGGTGGCCAGGTTGTTGGCGACGGTCTTGCCGAGCAGAACCAGGCGGCGGCGGTGCGCGTAGTCGTCGTCGGTGAACGGGCGGCCCGCGACGACGGTGTCGTTGTTGACCGTGAGGATCGAAGGCGTGCTTCCGGTGAAGCTCGGGATCACGTGCGAGGAGGTCCCGTGCGAGGACGCCACGCGCTGCAGGATCACGACGGGCGCGACGGTCGCCACGTGCGGTGCCGCTTCCGGGTCGAGCAGCGCCTTGGCATCGGCCTGGGTCAGCTTCGCCGCGCGGATCTGCGTGCTGTTCGCCGGCGGGGGTTTGATCCCGAGCGCCTTGCGCAACTGGGCGGCGGGCCCGGCGCCCTGCCCGGCGCCGCCGGCTTGTTGCGGGACGACGAAAATATCGTTCGCACCGAGTTTCTCGATCTGTGCGGCGACGCTGTCGGACGAGCCGGTACCGACCGCCACCAGCGTGATCACCGAGGCGACACCGATCAGGATTCCCAGCATCGTCAGCGCTGCGCGCATCTTGTTGGCCGCGATCCCCGCCACGGCGAAGCCCAGGCTCTCCCCGAGGTTCATCGTCCCGCCTCGTTGCTCGGCGGGCCGATGAACCTCGATGGTGCTGTGCTCATTGATGAGCTCGCAAGCTCGCTCACCGGAGCTCCTCGACCAACGGGCCGCGTTGCCGCGGCGGGTTGAGGGAGTTGCCCACGATCATCCCGTCGCGCATCTGGACGACCCGACGGGCTCGGTCACCGACGTCGTGTTCGTGGGTGATGACCAGGATCGTGCGACCACCGGCCGACAACTCGTCGAACAGATCAAGGACCTCGGCGGTGCTGGTCGAGTCCAGGGCGCCGGTGGGCTCGTCGGCGAGCAGCAGGACCGGGTCGGTGACCAACGCCCGGGCGACCGCGACCCGCTGCTGCTGTCCACCGGACAGCTCCGAGGGCAGGTGGTACAGCCGATCGGCCAGGCCCACGCGCGCCAGCGCCGCGATCGCGCGGATGCGCCGGTCGCGGCGCCGCACGCCGGCGTAGACCAGGGGAAGTTCCACGTTGCTGAGCGCGGTCGTGCGGGGGATCAGGTTGAAGCTCTGGAACACGAAACCGATCTTGCGGTTGCGCACCAACTTCAACTGACGCTGCGTCATTCCCCGCACGTCCAGGCCGTCCAGCAGGTATTGCCCGCTGGTCGGGGCGTCCAGGCAGCCCACGATGTTCATCAGCGTGGACTTGCCGGAGCCCGACGCGCCCATGATCGCCACGTAGTCGCCTCGGGCGATGTCCAGGTCGACCCGGGCCACGGCGTGCACCGCCGTCTCGCCGGATCCGTAGGTCTTACGGATGGCCTGCAGGCTGATGGCCGGCCGTCGGGGGGTCTGTTTCACCGGCCGTCGGAGGGCTTGGTTCATTTGCCACTCAAGCCTCGACTGTTGGACGTGCGCATCGTCGACTGGCCGCCGATCGACTCGCTGCCGCCCGACTCCGGGAGCACCACGACGTCGCCTGGGTGCAGCAGGTTGCCGTAGACCTCGGTGGCCGAGTCGCCGACCAGCCCGACGTTGACGGGCACCTTCACGATTTGCTTGTCGCGCCGGACGGTGACCAGGTTCTGACCCGGCCCGGCCGAGATGATCGCGGCGTTGGGCACTCGCAGCACGCTCGGCTTCGACGCGGTGATGATCTGGACGGTGGCGCTCTGACCCGGCCGGGGGGGCTGGTTCGGGTCGGTCAACTTCACCGCTACGTCGTACTCGACGACGTTGTTGACGACCGTCTCCTGCTGCTCGATCGAGTCGACGACGCCCTTGACGGTCTGTCCGGTGGCAGGGAAGTTGACGTCGGCCTCCTGGCCCTTCTGCACTTTGCCGATGTCGGCCTCGTTCACCTGCGCGGTGATGTAGTGCTCGCTCATGTCGGCCAGGACGACGAAGCCGGACTGGGTGGCCGCGCTGCGGTTCTCCGCCGAACCGGGGCCTGCCGGGATGATGGAACTGGCCGCGCTGCCGCGTTCGGCCGCCAACGGGGTCTCGCCCACGCCACCGGCCATGGACAGCACGGTGCCCTGGAACGGCGCGCGCAGCACGGTGTTGTCCAACGCCAGCTGGGCTTCGGCGACCTGCGACTCGGCATCGGCCAGTGTCGCCTCGGCGGTGGCGAGCTTGTCGGGCCTGGGCGGCAGTGCGTTCACGGCCGCCTGGGCACGGGCGATCAGCAACTGACGCTGCGTCAGGTACGCTGCGTCACCGGCCTTGCGGATGTCCTGGTCGTCAGCCAGGAGTTGCGAGTCGCGCTGTGCCTTCGCCTGCGACAGCTGGGTGCGGGCCTGGTCGACGGCCGCGCTGGACTGGGTGTCGCTGTCGGTTCGCTGCTGGGAGTCCTGGTGCTGGTCGGTGCCCTGGGTGGGCGAAGGCGGCAGACTCCCGGTGTTGTCGTTCACGATCCCGGTGGTTTGCTGCTGCGTTGTGTTGGTGATCTGGTGGAACGCGGCGTCCAACGCGTCCTCGGCGCGCTGGACAATTCCGTCCTCGATGCCTTCGTCCTGGCCGCGCTTGTACTTGGCGCGGTCCAGGGCGTGCTCTGCGTTGTCCGCCTGTTGCGCGGCCGCGGCGATGTTCGCCAGGTCCAACTGCCGCTCGGCCGGACGTTCCCCCTCCTTCGCAGCCATGATCTGCGCCTCGGCGGCGGCGACCTGCGCCTTCGCGTGCGCGAGTTGGTCCTCGGCCTCGCGGTCGTCGACGGCGGCCAGTTTCTCCCCGGGCTCGACGGTCTGACCCACCGTCACATAGATGGCCTTGATCAGGCCGGGGTTTCCGGCGAAGGGCAGACCGACGGTGTGGGGGGAGCCGATGTTCCCTGCGGCGTTGACGGTCGTGGTGACCGGACCCGTGGAGACCACGGCCGTGGTCTCCACGGTCTTCGCCTTGCCGGGGTCGTCCACCTGCAGCACCGCGCCCACGGCCGCGGCAAGAAGAACCAGGGCCAGGCTGGTGTTTATGACGACAGTTTGCGGCCGCATTAAATCCCACCCCGTAGTCGCACTCGTGCCGCCCCAACAGGGGCGAAGTCGACCGTCACCACCGACGGGAGTCGGCAGTGACAACATGAGTGACACTAAGAGCGGCCCGCGGGCCCGGCGAATCGGTTAGGCCGAACTGGTTATCCGGGCTTGCTGTTCCTCCGATTTTGTGAAACTGGTCAGCTTTGGCCCGAGACCGCCCCATTTCCAGGGTTTCCTGCGCTGCTGCCCGAAGTGCTCGGGGCGGCGGTCGGGTTGGTCTGCGGGCCGCCGTTGCCCAGCCGACTGGCCGAGGAGTTCTGCTGGGTGACCGAGGTCGCGTTGAGCCCACCGGCCTGGTCGGGGGTTCCGAAGACCGAGACCGTCGAGCCGTCCGCGAGGTCGGCCAGGTTCATCTGGCGCGAGACCCGGGTGCGGTCGGTCGTGTGGATGACGTGGTCAGTGCCGCCGGCGTCCTTCACGACGACGTCGCTGCCGCTGACCTTGACCAGCGTGCCGGTCAGGGCCGGCGTGCGACCGCCACCGCCCTCTCCACCGGCCGCGCTCGAGCCGCCGCCTGCTGCGGCCGCTCCCGCGCCCGCAGCACCACCGGCGTGCCCACCGGCGCCGGCACCGCTCGCACCGGCCAGGGCCGCGAGACCCTTGGCCGGCGGGGAGAACCCGGCGTCGTGGTGCTTCTGGGCGAGCACACCGGTCACGAACGCGACGGCGACCAGGATCGCCACCCCGAGGTACCGGCTCGAGGCCGGGCCGCGACCCTTCGGCGGCGGCACGTCGTCGGCCTCGAAGTCGTCGTAGTCGTCGGCCGGCGGCGGAGGCGACGGAGCGGGCACCAACGGCTGCGCGCCGTAGGACTGAGCGGGTGTCAGCGTGGGTTCGGGCGGCTGACTCTCGGCCTCGGCGACAGGCTCCGGCGAGGGTGTCGGTGCCGGTGCCTCCTGCTGAGTCGGCATCGGGATCGGCTCCGGCTCCTGCGCAGCCGGCTGCTCACCGGGCGCGTCGAGCGGTCGCCAGCTGAAGTCGGGATCGTTGTCCATGGGACCTTTCGCCTCAATCACTCATAACGCAGTGCGTCGATGGGCCGGAGGGCCGCGGCGCGGCTGGCCGGGTACAGACCGAAGAACAAGCCGGTGAAGAGGGACACCCCGAGGGCCAGGTAGACCGAGTAGGGGGCGATGTGCGGGACGGTGCCGGCGATCTTGAACTGCGAGCTGCAGTACCCCACGCCGACGCCGATCACACCTCCGAGCATGCTCAGAATCACGGCCTCGCCGAGGAATTGGCCGATGATGTCGTTGCGGTCGGCGCCGATCGCCTTGCGGATACCGATCTCCCGGGTCCGCTCGGTGACCGAGACGAGCATGATGTTCATGACGCCGATTCCGCCGACCAACAGGGAGATGCCGGCGACCGCGGCGAGCAGGATCGAGAGTGTGTGGCTCGACGACTGGGACGCGGCCAGAACCGACGAGGCGCTGAACACGATGAAGTCGCTGTCGGCCAACGTGACGTGGTGGCGCTGGCCGAGCAGCAGGGTGACCTCCTGCTGGGCCGCGGGCACCTGCTTGGCAGAGGCCGCCTCGACCGCGATGCCGTTCAGCGGACCCTGGCCCGGTGGCGCGTAGCCGTACAACGCATCGGCCACAGCCGTCCCGGCGCAGATCACGCGGTCGTCGAGGTCCTGCTGTCCGCTGTAGCCCTTGGGCCCGAGCAGACCGGTGACCAGGAACGGCTGCCCGTTGATGCGGACGCTCTTGCCCACCATCGACGCGGGGTCGGAGTCGGTGAGGTCCGAGGCGACCGAGACGCCGATCGTGCACACCCGTTGGTGCGCGGTGTACTCGGCGTCGGTGAAGTTCCGCCCGACGGTGACCATGGTGTTGTCGATGGAGATGAACTCGGGCGTGCTGCCCAGCAGGATCGAGATCGTGTGCGACGAATTGTGGTAGGTGACCGGGATCGACTGCAGGATGTTGCCGGGGGCGACGCCGATCGCGTCCGGCACCGCGGCGTGGTTGTTCAGCGCGGCGACGTCGTCGTAGGTCAGCGCGGCCTTGTGGGTGTTGGTCTCGTTGACCGGCGGGGGCTTGATGCCCAGCAGGCGCCGGATGGAGTTCTGGAGCGCGCTGCCCTTGCCGCCGCCGCCGGTCTGGTTCGGCAGGACGAACAGGGTGTTGCTGCCCAACCGGTTGATCGAGGCCTGTACGGCCTTCTGCGAACCGGTGCCGACGGCGACCAGGGTGATGACCGAAGCGATGCCGATGACGATGCCGAGCATGGTCAGCACCGAGCGCATCTTGTTCGCGGCCACGCCCGCCAGGGCGAATCGCGTGCTCTCCCGGATTCTCACAGCGCGCCTGCCCCGATCATGTGTCGGTTGGGGGTGTCGGAGAGGATCCGGCCGTCGCGCATGACCACGAGGCGTTGGGCGCGTTTGCCGACGTCGTGCTCGTGGGTGATGACCATGATCGTGCGGCCGCCGGCGGCCAGTTGGTCGAACAGGTCCAGGACATCCGCCGTGCTGTGCGAGTCCAGCGCGCCGGTGGGCTCGTCGGCCAGGAGCAGGACCGGGTCGGTCACGATCGCGCGGGCCACGGCCACGCGCTGCTGCTGGCCGCCGGACAACTGCGAGGGCAGGTGCCCGCGCCGGTCGGCGAGGCCGACCTTGTCCAACGCCTCGGTGGCCCGTTCTCGCCGTTCCTTGCGATCCATTCCCGAATAGACCAAAGGCAGTTCAACATTGCTCAATGCTGTGGTCCGCGGGATCAAGTTGAAACTCTGGAAGATGAATCCGATGCGCTGATTTCTGATCACCGAGAGCTGATGCTCGTCGAGTGTTCGAACATCCAATCCGTCGAGGTAGTAACGCCCCGCAGTGGGTGCATCCAGGCAGCCGACGATGTTCATCAGAGTCGACTTGCCGGATCCGGAAGCTCCCATGATTGCCACGTATTCGCCGTGCCAGATCGTCAGGTCGACGTACTCCAAGGCATGGACGACAGCCTCGCCCTCGCCGTAGGTCTTCCGGACCCGCTCGAGGTTGATCGCGGGTCCACGCTGGCCGCGGGTCATTGCAGGGAGCCCTTGGTGGAGCTCTTGCCGCGTCCGGGCAGGTTCAGCCGGCCGCCCTTGGCGCCCGCGGTGGGCAGTACGATGATGTCGCCGGGCTTGAGCATCGGAGAGGTCACCTCTGTACTGGTGTCGCCGACGAGCCCCGGGGTTACCGGCACCGTGACGTAATCCTTACCGCGCTTTACGGTGACGACGGCCTGGTTGCCCGCCTGACGGATGGCGTTGTTGGGCACTTCAAGCACATTGTCCTTCTCCGCGGTCGTAATTACCACAGATGAGCTCTGGCCCAATTTCTCCTCGGCGGCGTTGCCGGCGAGGTCGATCTTGACGTTGTACTCCACGACGTTGTTGATGACGGTTTCCTGCAGGTCCTGCTGCCCGACG